>JAGOBT010000162.1 GCA_017999135.1 Burkholderiaceae bacterium | reverse complement strand
CTACTCACCCCTCGCAGGAGTTTCCACGATGTTCCGCAGCACCCTGATCGCCGCCGCCCTGGCCGCCACCGCGTTCACCGCGCAGGCCCAGACCGCCACCTACGCGATCGACCCCACCCACACCTTCGTCACCTTCGAGGTGCCGCACTTCGGCGTGACGACCAACCGCGGCCGCTTCGACAAGAAGACCGGCGCGGTGCAGTTCGACAAGGCGGGCAAGACCGGCAAGGTGGACATCACCATCGAGACCGGGTCGATCAACACCGGCACCGCCGCGTTCGACAAGCACCTGCAGAGCAAGGACTTCTTCAACAGCGCCGAGCACCCCACCGCCCGCTTCGTGGCCGACAAGTTCAGCTTCAACGGCGACAAGGTCAGCGAGGTGGCCGGCAGCCTGACCCTGCTGGGCAAGACCAACCCGGTGACGTTGAAGGCGACCAACTTCGGCTGCTACACGAACCCGATGCTGAAGGTGGAGGTGTGCGGTGGTGATTTCGAGACCACCATCGTGCGCAGCCAGTGGGGCATGGGCTGGGGGCTGAACTTCGGCATCAGCGACAACGTGCGCCTGGTGGTGCAGGTCGAAGGCATCAAGCAGCCGTAAGCCGGCGCGCCGGCACCCGGGCCGCCCGTCGCGGCCACACAACGCCCCGCGGCCGGGCTGGCCGGCGGGGCGTCGTGCTTTGTGCAAGGGCCGCGGGCAGCGATGCAGCAATGCGCCACGCTCGGACCACCTGCCTGCGGGGGGCGCGTCAAGCTGTCGTGCGGAGCAGGCGCCGGGGCAGGGAACTCCCGCTTGCGCCGCCGGGTCGGGGGCTGAACACACGCGCCCGTTTGCGCCGCCAACGCGGCACCCGAACCCACCCACTCTGGAGACATCCCATGGCCGACACCAAGACCCCCGGCGCACCGCGCCGCTCGTTCCTGCAGAAGGCTGCCGTTGGCGCCGTCGCCACTGGCGGCCTGGCCGCGCCGATGATCTCGAAGGCGCAGACGGTGAACCTGCGCTTCCAGAGCACTTGGCCGGCCAAGGACATCTTCCACGAGTACGCCAGCGACTTCGCCAAGAAGGTCAACGACATGGCCGGCGGCCGGCTGAAGATCGAGGTGCTGCCTTCGGGCTCGGTGGTGCCGGCCTTCCAGCTGCTGGACGCGGTGAACAAGGGCACGCTCGACGGCGGCCACGGCGTGGTGGCGTACCACTACGGCAAGAACACCGCGCTGGCGCTGTGGGGCTCGGGCCCGGCCTATGGCATGGACCCCAACATGCTGCTGAGCTGGCACTACTACGGCGGCGGCAAGGCCCTGCTCGACGAGATCTACAAGAGCCTGAACATGGACGTGGTGTCGTACCTGTACGGCCCCATGCCCACCCAGCCGCTGGGCTGGTTCAAGAAGCCGGTGGCCAAGGTCGATGACATGAAGGGCCTGAAGTTCCGCACCGTGGGCCTGGCGGTCGACGTGTTCAAGGAGCTGGGCACGGCGGTGAACCCGCTGCCCGGCGGCGAGATCGTGCCGGCGCTGGACCGCGGCCTGATCGACGCGGCCGAGTTCAACAACGCCAGCTCCGACCGGCTGCTGGGCTTCCCCGACGTGGTGAAGAACTGCATGCTGCAGAGCTTCCACCAGAGCGGCGAGCAGTTCGAGATCCTGTTCAACAAGGGCAAGTACGACGCCCTGCCCGCCGAGCTGAAGGCCATCATCGACTACGCCGTGCAGGCCGCCAGCGCCGACATGAGCTGGAAGGCCATCCAGCGCAACAGCCAGGACTACATCGAGCTGAAGAAGGCCAAGATCAACTTCTACAAGACGCCAGACGCCATCCTGCGTGCGCAGCTGGCGGCCTGGGACAAGGTGATCAACGCCAAGGCCGGCGAGAACCCGCTGTTCAAGAAGGTGCTCGACTCTCAGAAGGCCTTTGCCGAGCGTGCCGGCCAGTGGCAGAACGACTACACCGTCGACTTCAAGATGGCCTGGAACCACTACTTCCGCGGCAAGAAGGGCTGACCCTGCCCAGCCCACAGGGCCACCGCCTGTCCGGGCCGGTGGCCCTGATCGTTTTCGACTCCCGACTCTCTCCAACAAGGACACCACCATGCAGAGCCTGCTGCTGGGCGTGGACCGCCTCTCCACCTGGCTGGGCCAGCTGTTCGCCTGGCTGATCGTGCTGCTGACGCTGATGATCAGCTGGGAGGTGTTCTCCCGCTATGTGCTGAACAACCCGCATGACTGGGCGCTGGACGCGCAGATCATGATGTACGGCACGCTGTTCATGATGGCCGGCGCCTACACCCTGGCCAAGAACGGCCATGTGCGCGGCGACGTGCTCTACGGCTTCTTCATGCCCCGCACCCAGGCCACGCTGGACCTGATCCTGTACTTCATCTTCTTCATGCCCGGCATCGTGGCGCTGACCTGGGCCGGCTGGAACTTCGCCAGCGAATCGGCCGCGATCAAGGAGAGCACCTTCAGCGCCACGCCGCTGCCGGTGTACCCGTTCAAGTTCGGCATCCCGCTGGCCGGCGGCATGCTGCTGCTGCAGGGCATCGTCGAGATCGTGCGCTGCATCCAGTGCATCCGCGACGGCGAATGGCCATCGCGCGAGCAGGACGTGGAGGAGGTCGACGTCGACAAGCTCAAGGCGATGGTGCACGTCAAGGACGAGGACATCGCTGCGCTGGACAAGTTCGTCGCGCCGCACGGGGGACAGAAATGACGATCCGCAAGGAGCTGTGGTTCGGCTTCACCCTCATGGCGCTGATCATCGCCGGCACGGCGGTGATGCTGCTGATGGCGCCCACCATCACCAACGGCCACCTGGGCCTGATGATGCTGGCCCTGGTGGTGGTGGCCATCATGCTGGGCTTCCCGACGGCGTTCACGCTGATGGGCATGGGCATGATCTTCACCTGGATCGCCTATGAGGAAGACACGTCAAAGACCCTCACGCTGATGGTGCAGAGCGCCTTCAAGGTGATGGGCAACGACGTGCTGATCAGCATCCCGCTGTTCGTCTTCATGGGCTACCTGGTCGAGCGCGCCAACCTGATCGAGAAGCTGTTCAAGAGCCTGCACCTGGCCATGGCGCGGGTGCCGGGCAGCCTGGCGGTGGCCACGCTGTTCACCTGCGCGGTGTTTGCCACGGCCACTGGCATCGTCGGTGCGGTGGTCACGCTGATGGGCCTGCTGGCGCTGCCGCAGATGCTGCGCGGCGGCTATGACGTGCGGGTGTCGGCCGGCGCCATCACCGCCGGCGGCTGCCTGGGCATCCTGATCCCGCCCAGCGTGATGCTGATCGTCTACGGCGCCACGGCCGGCGTGTCGGTGGTGCAGCTGTATGCCGGTGCCTTCTTCCCCGGGCTGATGCTGGCCGGGCTGTACGTGGTCTACGTGGTCGTGCTGGCCAAGCTCAAGCCGCAGCTGATGCCACCGCTGTCGGCGGCCGACCGCTTCGTGCCGCTGCCGCCGATGACCGAGCACATCGCCAACGCGGTCACCAACACTGCGTTGCCAGGGCTGTTGCGCGCGCTGAAGGGCAGCCGCAACCTCGACGTGCCCACCGGCTACATCCTGCGCCAGCTGGGCGTGGCGCTGCTGCCGGCGGCGGTGTTCCTGGCGGCGGTGGCATTCAGCTGGCATGTCAACACGGCGCCGCCTGACGCCGAGGCGCGTGCCGACATGGCCCGTGCCGCGGCCACGGAACAGGCCGATGCCGGCGGCGGCGGCCTGCAGGCGCCGCCGGGCAGCACGGCCGACGGCGCCGCCGATGCCGGCGGCCTGAAGGAGCCGCCCGCCGACAGTGGCGATCTGAAGGCGCCTGCGGCCGACGGCGACGTCAAGGAACCGCCCGGAGCCGACGGCGATGTCAAGGAGCCTCCGGGCGCCGACGGCGACGTCAAGGAACCGCCAGGCGCTGGCACCGGCGTCCAGGAACCGCCCGCCGCCAGCACCGGCGTGCAGGAGCCGCCCGCGGCGGCGGCTGCCGGCGCGGCGCCATCGGCCGAGGCCGCCAGCCGCACGCCGCCCACCACCGGCTGGTGGATCGGCACGGCCGTGGGCACGGTGGCGCTGCTGGCGTTCTACGCCATCCTCAGCTTCCAGCGGCTGGAGATCTTCAAGATGCTGCTGGCCAGCTTCTTCCCGCTGCTGGTGCTGATCCTGGCGGTGCTGGGCAGCATCGTGATGGGCCTGGCCACGCCCACCGAGGCGGCGGCCGTGGGCGCGCTGGGCGGCTTCCTGCTGGCGCTGGCCTACCGGCAGTTCAACCTGACGATGCTCAAGGAGAGCGTGTTCCTCACCGCCAAGACCAGCGCCATGGTGTGCTGGCTGTTCGTGGGCAGTGCCATCTTCTCGGCGGCGTTCGCGCTGCTGGGCGGGCAGGAGCTGGTCGAGCGCTGGGTCATGTCGATGAACCTGAGCAAGACCGAGTTCCTGATCCTGAGCCAGGTGATCATCTTCATCCTGGGCTGGCCGCTGGAGTGGACCGAGATCATCGTGATCTTCATGCCCATCTTCATCCCGCTGCTGGACAACTTCGGCGTCGACCCGCTGTTCTTCGGTCTTCTGGTGGCGCTGAACCTGCAGACCGCCTTCCTGAGCCCGCCGGTGGCGATGGCCGCGTTCTACCTGAAGGGCGTGAGCCCGCCGCATGTGACGCTGAACCAGATCTTTGCCGGCATGCTGCCCTTCATGGGCATCCAGGTGGTGGCCATCATCCTGCTCTACCAGTTCCCGGCCATCGGCCTGTGGCTGCCGCAGGTGCTGTACAGCCGCTGAGCCAGGCCTGAGCCGCTGCGCTGCGATGCCGGCCTGTCCGCCGGTACCGCAGCCTGTCGGCTCGGGTGCGCCAACGGTCGCAGTGGCACGGCGGCAGGGCGGCCGCCTCGCTACATTGCGGGGCAACACTTTCGCCCCGCCCGATGAACCCGCCCACACCGTCTGCCGCGATGGCACCCAGCGCCTGGCAGCGCATCAAGACCGCCAGCGTGCGCGGGTTCCATGCCTACGCCAACTGGCTGGTGGGCATCAGCTGGAAGCGGTTCATCGTCCTGTCGGTGCTGCTGATGATCCTGTCGGGGGTGCTGCAGAACCTGCCGCCGTTCAGCTGGAGCTACACCCGCGTGGTGCACCTGCCGGCCGAAGACGCCGAGCTGCCCGCGCCACCGGCACCGCCGGCACCGGGCGCCACCGCCAGCGATCCCGCCGACCCGCAGCCGCCGCGCAAGCCGAAGGCCGGTGGTGTCGACATCAGCATCGACGAGCGCGGCGTGCGCATCACGCCCAAGGCGGCCGCCTCGCAGCCGGGCGCAGCCGCGTCGGCAGCCTCTGGCGACGGCCTGCCGGTGATCGACATCAAGCTGCCGCCCGGCGCGTCCGAGGCGGTGCGCGAGGCGGTGGAACAGGCGGTTCAGGAAGCGCGCCAGTCCATCGACGAAGCCGTGACCGAGGCCCGCCAGGAGGCCGAAGCCGCACGCCGCGAAGCGCAGCAGCAGGCCAAGGAGGCCCGGCGCGAAGCCAAGCGCGCGGCGCAGGAGGCCCGCCGCCAGGTGCTGCACGAAGAAGTGCAGCTGGGCGAGAGCCTGCCGCAGCTGGCGTTCTTCTGGATCGTGGCGTCGCTGGTGATCAAGATCACCTACCGCAAGCAGATCCAGGCCGAAGCCCAGGCGGCCCAGGCGGTGGAGACGGCCGAGGCTGAATCACTGAAGCGCCAGGTGGTGGAGGCGCGCATGGCCGCCATGCAGGCGCAGGTGGAGCCGCACTTCCTGTTCAACACCCTGGCCAGCATCGACCACCTGATCGAGGTGGACCCCAAGCGCGCCAGCCAGATGCAGAAGAACCTGATCGCCCTGCTGCGCGCCAGCATGCCCACCATGCGCGAGACCGGCAGCGAGGGCAGCCGCCCGCGTGACCTGGGGCGCGAGCTGGCGGTGATCCGGCCCTACCTGGAGATCCTGCAGGTGCGCATGGAAGAGCGCCTGGCCACCGAGATCGACGTGCCCGACGGCCTGCTGTCGGCCGAGTTTCCGGCCATGATGGTGCAGACCCTGGTGGAGAACGCCATCAAGCATGGCCTGGAGCCCAAGCCCGAAGGCGGCAAGCTGAGCCTGAAGGCCGAGGTGGTGCACGGCAAGCTCACGGTGACTGTGGCCGACACCGGCCTGGGCTTTGGCCGGGCCGCATCCTCCGGCAAGACGGCCGGCACCGGCGTGGGCCTGGCCAACATCCGCGAGCGGCTGCAACTGCTGTACGGCTCCAAGGCCAGCCTGACGATCACCGAGAACCCCGGCGGCGGCACCCGCGTGGTGCTGGCCGTGCCCTACAAACCCCTGGAAGGAGCCTGACCATGCGCCCATTGCTGATCCGCCTGCCGTTCAGCCTGCTGCTGCTGACGGTGGCGCTGCTGATCGCGGCCGTGCTGGCCGCTGCCCATGGCCTGCAGGCCTGGAGCCAGGCCGACCTGCCGGTGGACCTGTGGGTGAATGGGCACGACCTGGGCGCCGGCCTGCAGCAGCAGGCCGCGCAGCTGGGCCTGGGCAGCGCCGCCCTGCTGTGCATGGCCGCCCTGCTGCTGCTGGCCGTGGCGCTGCCGCTGCTGCTGGCCTTGCTGGTGCTGGGCGTGGTGGCCCTGGTGCTGGCCGTGGTGGGCGCGCCACTGCTGGCGCTGGGGCTGGTGGCAGCGCTGCTGCTGGCCCCGCTGGTGGGGCTGGCGCTGCTGCTGCGCTGGCTGGTGCGCTGATCTGGTCGGTGACCCCGGCACTGGCGCCATCCGCCGCCCATCCTCCGCCATGACCGACACCACCGTGCTGTTCCACGGCCCGGGCTGGCAGGTGCGGGCACTGGCCGACTACCTGACCCAGGTGCCCCGCGACGCCCCTGGCGCCGACCTGCCATGACCGACACCCTGCGCCAACCCACCCTGCGCCCCGCCACTGCCGACGACGCCCTGTGCCTGGGC
Organism: Burkholderiaceae bacterium; assembly: GCA_017999135.1. Classification (GTDB taxonomy): domain Bacteria; phylum Pseudomonadota; class Gammaproteobacteria; order Burkholderiales; family Burkholderiaceae_C; genus Pseudaquabacterium. The sequence goes on along the minus strand of JAGOBT010000162.1, from coordinate 103 downwards.
GTGCTGGCGATGCAGGTGTTCCTGGACACCTATGCCACCGACGGCATCCGCCCGCCCATCGCCCGCGAGGCGCTGGGCAGCTACGCGCCCGCGGTCTACCAGC
>JAGOBT010000161.1:2688-7085 GCA_017999135.1 Burkholderiaceae bacterium | reverse complement strand
CCGGCGCAGCCAGTTCGGGGCCGATGTCGTTCATCACCAGGCGCTGGATGCGCCCGCGCAGCACCGTGGCCGCCGCGCGCAGGCCGATGGCCCCGCCCATCGACGTGCCCAGCCAGTGGCACTGGGCGATGCCCAGCTGGTCGAGCAGGTCGACCGCCTGGGCGGCGTAGAAGCCCAGGTGGTATTCATCGTCGGGCGCCGGGCTCCACTGCGACAGGCCGCGGCCCAGGGTGTCGGGGCAGATGACGCGCCAGCGCTGCGCCAGGTGGGCGGCGATGTCGTCCATGTCACGCCCCGTGCGGGCCAGGCCGTGCCAGGCCACCACCACCTCGGCCTGCGGGTCGCCCCAGGCCGTGACATGCAGCTCGCGGCCCTGGCACACCAGGTAGTGCGATGTGGGGGTCATGCCCCGCCCCGCGCCGCCAGCGCACGCGCCCGCAGCCGACCCACCACACCGGTGGGGAAGTGGTAGACGCTCAGCACGAACAGCACGCCCAGCCACAGCAGCCAACGGTCGGGCGTGACGATCTGGGCCAGCACCGGCACGCCGTCGAAGGCCGTGGCGCCCAGCTTCAGCAAGTCCTGCAGGTAGTTCTGCGCCAGCACGAACAGCACCGCGCCCACCACCGCGCCGTACACCGTGCCCATGCCGCCGATCACCACGATCAGCAGGATGTCGAGCATGATCTCGAAGCTCAGCGTGGTGTCGGGCCCGGTGTAGCGCAGCCACACAGCCAGCAGCACGCCGGCCACGCAGGCGAACAGCGCCGCCAGCACGTTGCTGAGGGTGCGGAAGACGACGGTGCGGTAGCCGATGGCCTCGGCCCGGAAATCGTTCTCGCGAATGGCCTGCAGCACCCGGCCGAAGGGTGAATTGACGATGCGCAGCAGCGCCGCAAACGCCACCAGCACCACCACGAAGAGCAGGTAGTAGCTCAGCACCCGGCCGTCGATGGTGAGGCCCAGCACCGGGCCCGAGAACGGCTCGAACGACGGGCTGAGCACCTCCGGGTTCTTGAAGCTGAGGCCGTCTTCGCCGCCGGTGAAATCGCTCAGCTGCGAGGCCAGGGTCTGGAAGGCCGAGGCCACGGCCAGGGTGATCATCGCGTAGAAGATCGCCTTCACCCGCAGCGAGAACAGCCCGATCACCAGCGACAGCACCAGCGACACCAGCAACGCGCAGCCCGCGCCCACGGCCAGCGCTGCCCAGCCCTCGCCCATGCGGCTGCTGGCGATCGCCACGCCATAGGCGCCGATGCCGAAGAACATGGTGTGGGCGAAGCTGACGATGCCGGTGTAGCCCAGCAGCAAGTCGTAGCTGGCCACCAGCAGGATGAACACCAGGATCTTGGCCGCCACACCCAGCGGCTTGCTGCCGGGGAACAGGAACGGCGCCACCGCCAGGCCGATCAGGATCAGCAGCAGCGCGGCGGCCAGCCAGCGGCTGCGCGGCAGGTCATGGGACAGCAGGCGATTCAGCATGCAGAACTTTCGAGTGCGGCGCCATGACCAAGCGGCCGCCGCGGAACCGGCTTTGCCGGGCCGCTGGCGGCGCCCCCTGGGGGGAGGCGCCGAAGGCGCTTCGGGGGGGTCATCTGTTCGTCACCGGGTACAGGCCCTGCGGCCGCCACAGCAGGATCGCCACCATCAGCCCGATGTTGGAGAACAGCGCCACCTTGGGCGCCAGGAAGCCGGTGTAGTTGGCCATCAGCCCCACCAGCAGCGCGCCGACGAAGCAGCCCAGCGTGCTGCCCAGGCCGCCGATGATGATGACGATGAAGATCAGCACGTTGACCTGGGCGCCGATCTGCGGTGTCACGTTCTGCTGGTACAGGCCCCACAGTACGCCGCCCAGCCCGGCCAGCGCCGAGCCGGCGACGAACACGCCGACGAACAGCCGCCGGATGCGGTAGCCCAGGCTTTCGACCATCTCGCGGTCCTGCACGCCGGCGCGGATGAGCAGGCCGACCTTGGTGCGGTTGAGCGTGAAGGCCAGCGCGGCGAACACCAGCAGGCCGATGCCGGCGGCCATGACGCGGTACTTCTCAACCGAGGCATCGCCCACCAGCCACGACCCGGTGAGTGACGACGGCAGCGGCAGCGCGATCTGCTGCGGGCCCCAGATGACCTTGATGATCTCCTCGCCGACGATCATGCCGCCCATGGTGATCAGGATCTGCTTCAAGTGCAGGCCGTAGACCGGCCGCACGATCACCCGCTCGAAGGCCCAGCCCACCGCGCCGGCCACGGCCATGGCCACCAGCATGGCGCTGAACACGCTGATGAGCTGCAGCGCGCCGGATTCACCGGCCCACGGCGTCATCGCCGCCATCACCGTGGTGGCCATGAAGGCACCCAGCGCGATGAACACGCCGTGGCCGAAGTTCAGCACGTCCATCAGGCCGAACACCAGCGTCAGGCCCGAGGCGATGACGAAGATGATCAGCCCCATCGCCAGCCCGGCGACGGTGAGCGTGACCCAGGTGCTGGGCGAGCCGACGGCGGGCAGGGCCAACGCCATCAGTGCGGCCAGCAAGGCCAGCGGGCGCCAGTCGAACTGGGCCTTCGGCACCGGGGATGTCTGCCCCTCGCCCGCCGGGTACGGCGGGCGGTCCCCCGAGGGGATGCGGGCCGGCTTGGGAGCGGCCCGGCGCTCGTCCCGCCCCGCTTCGATCGCGCTCATTGGTGCACCCCCAGCGACAAGCCCAGCAGCCGCTGCTGCATGGCCTCGTCGCCGGCCAGCTCGGCCATGCTGCCGCGGTGCACCACCATGCCGTTGTCCATCACCGCCACGGTGTCGCCCAGGGCCTTGGCCATCATGAAGTTCTGCTCCACCAGCAGGATCGTGGTCTTCTGGCGCTTCAGTTCGCCGAAGGCGTCGATGAGGTTGCGGATGATCGACGGCGCCAGGCCCTTGCTGGGCTCGTCGATCAGGATCAGCGCACGTGGCTCGACGATGGCGCGGGCCACGGCCAGCATCTGCTTCTGCCCGCCGCTGAGCTTGCCGGCCGGGTAGAGCCAGAACTTCTTCAGCGCCGGGAACAGGCCGAAGATCCAGTCCAGCCGCTGGGTGTCCAGCTCGCTGGCGTTGCGCGCCTTCCGGGCGGCCAGCACCATGTTCTCCTTCACCGACAGGTCGGTGAAGATGCCCATGCTCTCGGGCACGTAGGCGATGCCTTGCGTGGCGATGTCGGGCGTGGCCACGCCTTTCAACGACCGGCCCTGGAAGCGCACGTCGCCCTGGCTGGCTGGCCACAGGCCCATGATGGTGCGCAGCGTGGTGCTCTTGCCGGCGCCGTTGCGGCCCAGCAGCATGGTGACACCGCCCTCGGGCACAGCGAAGTCCACGCCATGCAGGATGTGGTACGCGCCGATGTGGGTGTGCACACCGGTCAGTTCGAGCAGGTTCGCACTCATGCGGGTTCTTCCGCAGCCATGCCGAGATAGGCCTGCTGGACGACGGGAGACGCAATCACCGCCGCCGGCTCGCCGTCGGCCACCAGCTGGCCGTTGTGCAGCACGATGATGCGGTCGGCCAGCTCGCGCACCACGTCCATCTTGTGCTCGACCAGCAGGATGGTGCCCTTGCCCGTGGCCCGCAGCCGGGCCTTCAGGCCACGGATCAGGTCCAGGATCACCGGCACCTCGTCCACGCTCATGCCGGCGGTGGGTTCGTCGAACATGAACACCTTGGGGTCCAGCGCGATCAGCAGCGCCACTTCCAGCTTGCGCTGATCGCCATGCGGCAGCGCGGCGGCCAGCAGGTCGGCCTTGTCGGCCAGGCGCACCTGGGCCAGCACCGCCTGGGCTTCGTCGATCCAGGCCTTGCGGTCGAGCCAGACGCGAAACAGGTCGACCCCGCCCCAGCCGCCACCGTTGCCACGGCCGGCCTCGCGTGCCTGGATGGCCAGGCGCACGTTCTCGCGCACCGTCAGGTTGGCGAACAGCTGGGTCAGCTGGAAGGCCCGGCCCAGACCGAGCCGGGTGCGCAGCGGTGCCGGCAGGCCGGTGATGTCCTGCCCGTCCAGCAGCACCTGGCCGGCACTGGCCGGCAGCTGGCCGCTGATCAGGTTGAAGTAGGTCGTCTTGCCGGCGCCGTTGGGCCCGACGATGGCCGTCAGCGTGCCGGGCTGGAAGGCACAGGACACGCTGTCGACAGCCACATGGCCGCCGAAGCGGATCGTCAAGCCACGGGTCTCGAGCACGGCAGGATCAGCGCTTGTTCCGGATGGGAACTTGCATTTCCTCGGCCTTGATCTCGCGCACCAGCTCCGGCACGCCCCAGGCAAACGCCGGGTCGACCTTGATCTTGAAGTGGTACATGTCCTGCAGCGCCTGGTGGTCTTCCTTGCGGAAGGTCATGCGGCCCTTGGGCGTCTGGAAGCTCATGCCCTCCA
>JAGOBT010000161.1:0-2588 GCA_017999135.1 Burkholderiaceae bacterium | reverse complement strand
TCCGGCACGCCCCAGGCAAACGCCGGGTCGACCTTGATCTTGAAGTGGTACATGTCCTGCAGCGCCTGGTGGTCTTCCTTGCGGAAGGTCATGCGGCCCTTGGGCGTCTGGAAGCTCATGCCCTCCATCGCGGTGATCAGCTTCTCGGTGTTGGTGTCGCCCTTGGTCTTCTTCAGGGCTTCCACCACGGCGATGGCCGCGCTCATGCCGCCGGCGGTGAAGAAGTCGGGCGGGGTCTTGTACTGGGTGTAGTGGTTGGCCACCAGCCATTCATTGACCGGGTTCTTCGGGATGCCGAAGTAGTAGTACAGGCCGCCTTCCATGCCGGGGAAGTTCTTGTAGGCCGTCATCGCCGGCAGGATGTTGCCGCCGGTGGCGATCTCGATGTTGTGGCGCTTGAAGTCCAGGTCGGCGATCTTGAACGGGTTGCCGCCGGCCCAGATGATCCAGACGATCTTGCGGCCGGGCTCGTTCTTCAGCTTATCGATGATGCGCTGCGCGGCGGCGGTGAAATCGCTGGTGGCGGCGGGCAGGTATTCCTCATGCGCCACCTTGGCCTTCTTGATGGCTTCCTTGAAGGCCTTGACGCCGTCCTTGCCGAAGGCGTTGTCCTGCGCCAGCGTCACCAGCGTGGTGCCGGCCTTGTCCAGCGCCACGGCGTTGGCGATGGCGTCCTGGCTGCTGTTGCGGCCGGTGCGGAAGATGTAGCGGTTCCACTTGTCGCCGGTGATGCTGTCGGCCACCGCTGGCTCGACGATCAGGATCTTCTTGTACTCCTCGGCCACCGGCAGCATGGCCAGGGCCACCGGGCTGGCGGTGGGGCCGACGGCGATGTCGACCTTGTCGTCGGCATAGGCCTGGGCCAGCAGGGTCTTGCCCACGTCGGGCTTGCCCTGGTCGTCCTTCTCCAGCACCACCAGCTTCCTGCCGTTGACGGCCATGGTGCCGCCGGTGGCGTAGTTCAGGCCCATGGTGAAGCCGACGATGGTCTGCTTGGCAAAGGCTTCCAGCGGGCCGCTCTTGCTGCTGATCAGCGCGATCTTCACCTCACCAGCCCCCTGGGCCAGGGCGGCGGTGGGGGCCAGGATGGCGGCGGCGGCCAGGGCCAGCGGGCTCAGGCAGGCCAGACGGCGGGTGGTGCGGTGCTTGCGCATGGTGTCTCCGTGGGGGAAAAGAAGGGCCGCGCTGCAGTGCCGGCCGGCAGCCTTCTCCTGCAAAGCCGATGCCAACCCGCACCAGACCAGTGCAAACCCTTGGTTTTGGGCAGTTTCAGCGGCCCGGCGCCGCCAAAAGGGACAGAAACCGCGCCGCGCAAAACCCTGACCATGCCTGCTTCAAAGACACTTGACAGGCGGAAATGCATGTATTTCAGTCAATGCCTGACTTTCGGTCAGAAGGAGCTGGCGGCCCGTCAGGCACCGGCACGCTGACCCAGAAGGTGCAGCCGTGCGGCGCATGGTTGTCGACACCGACCTGCCCGCCCATGCCCTGGGCCAGGCGCTGGGCCAGCGCCAGCCCCAGGCCCAGGCCGCCTGCAGCCGCACGCGCCCCTGGCTGGTGAGCTTGATCGCGTTGTCGACCAGCGCCTCCAGGATCTGCCCGAGCCGGGGCCCGTCCACCGGCAGCGGGCCAGGCAGCGCCGGATCGGCGCGCAGGTCCAGCACCAGGCCCCGCGCCTGGGCCACCGGCAGCCAGGTCTGGCGCACGCCCTCCAGCAAGGCGGGCAAGTCGGCATCCCCGGCTGACGGTGGGGCCTGGGTGTCGGCCAGCGCCAGCGCCTGGCGCGCCAGATCCGTCGCCAGCCGCTGGGCGCCACGGGCGCGCGCGGCGTCGGCAGCGGCCAGCAGGGTGCGGCCATCGTCGGCGGGGAGCAAGTCTTCAGCCATCGTTGAATGCCATGACCACCACCTGCAGCCGACCTGGGCCGGCGCAAGGCATGCTCAACGCCAGCGCGGCGGCAACTTCTCGTACAGCGTCGCGCGGGCGATGCCCAGCAGGCGCGCGGCCGCCACCTTGTTGCCGCCGGTGGCCGACAGGGCCGCATCGATGGCGCGCGCCTCCAGTTCGGCGACGGCCTGCGGCAGCGGCTGGATGGTGGGCGACAACGCTGCGCCGGGTGCGCCGGATGCACTGGGCGTGCCGGCGGCTTCGGGGATGGACGGCGCCTGCGGGCGCAGTTCTGCCAGCGGCAGCGCCGGTGCACCGGCGGCCGGCCTGGTCGGCGCCGGTCTGCCGCGTGGCGCGGTGGCCAGCGCGTTGTCCAGGTCCTCGGGCCGCAGCACCGGCGCGTCGGTCATCAGCGCGGCCTGCTCCAGCACGTTGCGCAGCTCGCGGATGTTGCCCGGCCAGTCATGCCCGGCCAGGCGGTCCAGCGCATCGGCCGACAGGCTCTTGTGCGGCAGGCTGCTGCGGCGGGCGATGTCGTCGAGCAGGGCATCGGCCAGTGCCTCGATGTCGGCCAGCCGCTCGCGCAGCGCCGGCAGGCGGATCGGCAGCACGTTCAACCGGTAGTACAGGTCGGCGCGGAAGTGGCCGTCGGCCACCATCGCGGCCAGGTCGCGGCTGGTGGCGGCGATCACCCGCACATC
>JAGOBT010000160.1 GCA_017999135.1 Burkholderiaceae bacterium | reverse complement strand
GCAATGCTGGCTTCGGCCGGCGTGTCCTGCTGCGCCCAACCCGTGCCGCCGGAGAACAATGCCGGCACGGCCAACTGGCGGGACAGCCACAGGCCGTAGTGCAGGCGTTCCATTGAGTTGTTGTACAGGTGCGACTCGCCATACTCTGACGCCAGTGGGCGGGCTCCGCCACCCAGCACCACCACCGCAGTGCGCCCGTCGGCACCGGCGCGCCGCAACTCGGCGATGCGCTGCATGGAAAGAGATGGCGTGGACGTCAAGGGGCCTTCGAGCAGTGCACCCGTCACCTGGCACTGGCTGAACCACAGCGCCAGCACCGATCCCAACAGCAGCAATGTGGCCAGTGCGGGCCGCCGGCGCTGCCACCACCAGGCCAGCAACAGCAACCCCAGCAAGGGAACCGGCGGCAGCAGCAGGGCCGCCACCCACGGCTTCCACTCCAGCACGCCCAGCGTGGCAAACAGGTCGTTCAAGGGTGTGCCGTTGCGAACTGCATGGCCGGATTCTGCATGCACCTGCTGCGATGACCCCGCGCGCAGCCTGCGGCACGGCAACCACCACAATATGTGCCACCAAGCACGGAGGACCCACATGCGCGAAGAGACCATCACCCTGGGCGGCGGCTGCTTCTGGTGCACCGAGGCGGTGTACGAACAGGTGCAGGGCGTGCTGTCGGTGCAGTCGGGCTACAGCAATGGCCATGTCAGGCAGCCCACCTACGCCCAGGTCTGTGACGGCGACACCGGTCACAACGAGGTGGTTCGGGTGCGTTTCGACGCGGACCAGATCAGCCTGCGCGAGATCCTGGAGATCTTCTTCGTGGTGCACGACCCGACCACGCTGAACCGCCAGGGCAACGACGTGGGCACGCAGTACCGGTCGGGCATCTACTGGCACCATGCCGGGCAGGCCGACGTGGCCCGTGCGGTGATGGCCGAGGCTGACGCGCGCGTCGGCGGGCGTCTGGTGACTGAACTGGCGGCCGAAGACAACTACTGGCCCGCCGAGGACTACCACCAGCACTACTTCGCCAACCATCCGGGCCAGGGCTACTGCGCCCACGTGGTGGCGCCCAAGGTGGAGAAGTTCCGCAAGACCTTTGCCGAACGCGTGCGACGCGGCTGACGCGATACGCGGGCGCCCGCGTCAGGGCGCCAGCCGTTCGCGCACCCAGGTGCCGCCATCCAGCCGGTAGCGCAGGCGGTCGTGCAGACGGCTCTTGCGGCCCTGCCAGAACTCCCAGCGGTCGGGCACCAGGCGGAAGCCACCCCAGTGCGGCGGCCGTGGCGGCGACAGTGCGAACTGCGCCGCGTAGCGCGCGGCCTGGGCCACCAGCACGCCCCGGCCGCCGATCACCTGGCTCTGGGGCGACGCCCAGGCGCCGATGCGTGAATCGAGCGGCCGCGACGCGTAGTACGCATCGGCCTCGGCGTCGCTGACCCGCTCCACCCGGCCCTCGATGCGCACCACCCGCTCCAGTTCCACCCAGTGGAACTGCAGCGCCGCCATCGGGTTGCCGGCCAGTTCCTGCCCCTTGCGGCTGTGGAAGTTGGTGTACCAGGCGACGCCGCGGGCATCCACGCCCTTGACCAGCACCACCCGGGTGGACGGCCGGCCGTCGGCGCCCACGGTGGCCAACGTCATGGCGTTGGGCTCGGGCAACTGGCCGTCGATGGCCTGTTGCAGCCAGGTCTCGAACTGCTGCAGCGGCTCGGCAGCGGCGGCATGCTCGTCCAGTTCGGCCTTCTCATAACTCTTGCGGAGGTCTGCGATGCGTGGGTCCATGTGCCGAGTATGCCGCTGTGTGCCAGCCTGTCGTCAGCGCTGGCTGGCATGGTGGTTGCACCCTAAGTGATTGGCCTTAGGTACACCTCCGACTGTCGATGACCGTGCAGGCCCCGCATGCTAAATGCCCAGAGGTGTCCGGGAGCGAGCAACAGGACCCCAGGCGTGCAACCATGAAACCCCAACCCGTCATCGTCGTCCTGGCCGCCGGCCGGGGCAGCCGCTTTTCCGGCCCCCAGCACAAGCTGGTGCAGGGGCTGGGCCCCACCAGTGTGCTGGGCCGGACGATCAGCCATGCCATCGAGAGCCGTCTGCCGGTGGTGGTGGTCACCACCGAGCCATTGGCCGCTGAAGCGGCCCGTTGGGTGGCCCGCCGCGACGTGGTGGTGCTGCCCGAGGTCGGCAGCCCAGGCAGTGGCCCGCTGGGCATGGGCTTTTCCATCGCAGCGGGCGTGGCCGCGCGGGCCAACGGCGGTGGCTGGTTGGTGCTGCCAGGCGACATGCCGCTGGTGCAGCCCTCCAGCATCCGGCAGGTGGCGCAGGCCCTGGCGCAACAGGCGGTGGTGTTTGCCCAGCACCGCGGGCGGCGCGGGCATCCGGTGGGCTTTGCGGCCGAGCTGTTCTCGGAACTGGTGCAACTCACCGGCGACGAAGGGGCACGCCGCCTGATGGCGCGCTACCCATCGCACGGGCTGGAACTGGACGACCCTGGCGTGCTGGTCGACGTGGACACGCAGGACGACCTGGCGGCCGTGCGGGCGCAGTGCAGCGCCGCCGATGCCACCGGCCTGGGGCAACCGGTGCCCTGAGGCTGCGCCGCCCCGGGGGCGTCAGGCCAATCCGGCCCGCCGGGCCAGCGCCAGCAGGCGTTCGCTCTCGCGGTCGCACATCCGGTGCAGGCGCAGGGCTTCGGCGGTTCGCACCAGGTAGTCGAGCGTGGTCCCGTAGCGGCCCTGTGCCTGCCGCAGGATGTGCAGCATCTGGTGGTCGTCGATGCGTCCGGTGTAATTGGGGCTGCGGCGGCTCAGCGTGAAGGCCAGCGCCAGCACGTCGCCTGTGGCGGTCTGGCAGCGCAGCCAGCGCGGGTCGTACACGCCGGTGGGCATCTCGCGGTGCCACAGGCGGTCCAGTTCCGCCGGGCCGCGCTCCTGCGGGATGCGGTAGACCATGCCGCGGCACATGCCACCGGACATCAGGGCGTAGACCAGGCCTGGTTGCTCGGGCGTGCCCCGGTTCACCCGTGAGCGCATGCGCAGCGCACGGTGCCAGCCGCGCACCAGGGCAGGGCGGTGCTCGGCGGCGTCGAACTCGGGCCGCCAGATCAGCGACGCGTAGCCGAACACCCACAGGTCGGACTGCCCACCCCATTGCTGGCGCACCTGTTGCAGGAGGGCGGTGGTGTCGCGCACGGCCAAGGCTTGCATGGTGCCCAGCATGCCAGAACCGCGGCCCGGTTGTTGCTGGGCCTGGGCGCGTGACCTGTCTTGACGATGTAACCAGGTTACTTCACAATCAAACCATCAGTTACCGCAGGTGCCCATGAAACCCCGCATTGCCGCCTTGACCGAGCGCATCCGTGCGCGCAGCGCCCCGCAACGCCAGGCCTACCTGGCGCGCCTGCAGCGGCTGGTGGGCCGGCCCCCGGGCGCCCAGCGCATGGGCTGCGCCAACGTGGCCCATGCCTTCGCGGCCATGCCGGTCGATCAGCGTCTGCGGGTGGTGGCCGAACGGGCGCCGCACCTGGCGGTGGTGACCGCCTACAACGACATGCTGTCGGCCCACCAGCCGTATGAAGGCTACCCGGCGCTGATCCGCGACGAGGCGCGCCGCCGTGGCGCCACGGTGCAGGTGGCTGGCGGCGTGCCGGCCATGTGCGACGGTGTCACCCAGGGCCTGCCGGGCATGGAACTGTCGCTGTTCTCGCGCGACACCATCGCCATGTCCACCGCCGTGGCGCTGACGCATGACGTGTTCGACGGCGCACTGTTGCTGGGCGTGTGCGACAAGATCGTGCCCGGGCTGCTGATCGGCGCGCTGCACTTCGGCCACCTGCCCTGCGTGTTCGTTCCGGCCGGGCCGATGGGCACCGGCTTGTCGAACGGCGACAAGTCCAAGGTGCGCGAGCAGTTTGCCCAGGGCCTGGTGGGGCGCGACAAGCTGCTGGAAGCCGAGCAGGCCGCCTACCACGGCGCCGGCACCTGCACCTTCTACGGCACCGCCAACAGCAACCAGATGCTGCTGGAGGCCATGGGCCTGCATGTGCCGGGCGCCGCCTTCGTGCATCCGCACGATGGCCTGCGCGAGGCGCTGACGCGTGAGGCCGTGGGCACGCTGCTGGGCATCCTGCGGCGGGCGCGCTACACGCCCATCGGCCAGCTGGTGGACGAGCGGGTGATCGTCAACGCCATGGCGGCGCTGCTGGCCACCGGCGGGTCGACCAACCACCTGATCCACTGGGTGGCGGTGGCCCGCGCGGCGGGCATCACCATCGACTGGTCCGACTTTGCCGACCTGTCGGCCGAGGTGCCGCTGCTGGCCCGGGTGTACCCCAACGGCAGTGCCGACGTGAACCAGTTCCAGGCCGCCGGCGGCCCAGGCTGGGTGCTGCGCGAGCTGCTCGACGCCGGTTGTCTGCACGGTGACGTGGCCACGGTGGCGCCCGGCGGCATGGCGGCCTATGGCAGCGTGCCGCGCCTGGCCGATGGCGCTGCGCTGGCCTGGACGCCGGTGGTGGCACAGACACCGGACGACAGCATCGTTCGGCCGGCCGCGGCGCCGTTCTCGCCCAGCGGCGGTCTCAAGCTGCTGCAGGGCAATCTGGGCCGCGCGGTGATCAAGATCTCGGCAGTACCTGACGACCGCCACGTGGTGCAAGCCCCGGCCCGGGTGTTCCACAGCCAGGAAGCGCTGCACCAGGCCTTCCAGGCCGGCGAGCTCGACCGTGACGTGGTGGTGGTGGTGCGCTTCCAGGGCCCGCAGGCCAACGGCATGCCCGAGTTGCACAAGCTCACTCCGCCGCTGGCGGTGCTGCAAGGCAAGGGTTACCGCGTGGCGCTGGTGACCGATGGCCGCATGAGCGGTGCATCGGGCAAGGTGCCGGCGGCCATCCATGCCAGCCCCGAGGCGCTGTCCGGCGGGCCGCTGGCCCGCCTGCGCGATGGCGACGTGATCCGGCTGGACGCCACGGCCGGCACGCTGGAGGCCCTGGTCGACCCGGCCGAATGGGCCGCGCGCACCCTGGCCACGCTGGACGCCGACCAGGCGGAGGACAACGCCCACGGCCTGGGCCGTGAGCTCTTCGGCGGCATGCGCCGCACCGTGCGCAGCGCCGAAGAAGGCGCCATCACCTGGCTGTGACGCTGGCGCTGTCATGTTGACGGCGCTGCCGCTGCCTGCCCTCCGCTTCAGGACCGATCCATGACCGACACACTCAGCCTGGCCAGCCACGGCCCCGTCATTCCCGTCATCGTGCTGCAGCGGGTGCAGGACGCCGTGCCCCTGGCCGAAGCCCTGCTGGCCGGCGGCGTGAAGGTGCTGGAAGTGACGATGCGCACGCCGGTGGCGCTGCAGTGCATCGAAGCCATTGCCAAGGCAGTGCCTGAGGCGGTGGTGGGCGCCGGCACCATCCGGTCGGCGGCCGATGCCCAGGCCGCGCTGGACGCTGGCAGCCGCTTTGCCGTCAGCCCGGGCTACACCGCCGAGGTGGGCGCCGCCTGCCGCCGCATCGGCCTGCCGCTGCTGCCCGGCGTGGCCACCGCCAGCGAGGTGATGGCCGCACAGGCCGACGGTTTGTCGTTCCTGAAGTTCTTCCCGGCGATGCAGGCCGGTGGCATCCCGATGCTGAAGGCCCTGGGCGGGCCGTTCCCCGACGTGGTGTTCTGCCCCACCGGCGGCATCAGCCTGGAAACGGCGCCACAGTTCCTGGCACTGCCGAACGTGCGGGTCTGCGGCGGCTCGTGGATGACCCCGGCCGACGCCGTGGCCGCGGGCGACTGGGCCCGCATCACCCGCCTGGCGCGCGAGGCGCAGGCGCTGCGCGCCTGACCTGCCGCGCCACCTTCACAGGTTGCGGCGTTCGATCAGCTCGATCTTGTAGCCGTCGGGGTCGGTGATGAAGGCGATCACCGTGGTGCCACCCTTCACCGGGCCGGGCTCACGGGTGATGGCGCCGCCCAGCGCTGCCGCCTTGTCGCGCAGCGTGGCGCAGGTGGCCGCCACATCGGGCACGCCGATGGCGATGTGCCCATAGGCCGTGCCCAGGTCGTAGCGGTCGACGCCGTAGTTGTAGGTCAGCTCGATCTCGGCCTGGTCCGGGTTGCCGCCGCCATAGCCGACAAAGGCCAGGTCGTACTGCTGCTCGGGCCGCTGCGTGGTGCGCAGCAGTTCCATGCCCAGCACCTGGGTGTAGAAGTTGATCGAGCGTTGCAGGTGGCCGACCCGCAGCATGGTGTGCAGCATGCGCATCGTGTGTCCTTGTGGTGGTTGGAAGGGGGGCTTCAGCGGGTGGCGCGGTCGAGCCAGACGCCCAGGCCCTGGGCATTGAGCTCGATGTCCAGCGCCAGGCTGGCCACGGCGCTGTGAAGATCGGCGACGCCGTGCTGTTGCAGCCGCTCGCGCGCCTGGGCCTGCAGGCCGGCCTTCAGCGCGGCATGGCGTTGCGGTGCATCACGCAGGGCGATGGCCAGCGCCACCATGGCATCCACCTGCGCCAGCAGCAGGTCGGCCAGGCGGGGCACGTCGCCCACGGCACCGAAGTGCGTCAGGTACATCTGCCGCGGCTGGGTGGCGAGCAGGCGCTGGATCGACTGCCGCAGTGGCGCGGGCTCGAACTGCACCGGGCTGGAGGTGGGCAGCACGAACGGCCCGGCCGCGCTGTCGGTGTCGCGGTAGCTCAGCCCGAAGGTGTCGCCGGTGAACCAGCCGGCGCTGCGCGCGTCCCAGATGCAGTGGTGGTGGCGGGCATGGCCCGGCGTGTCGATGAACAGCAGCGGGCGGCCGGCCAGGTGCACCGTCTCGCCGTCCTGCGGGCTGTGCACCCGGTCGGCCGGCACGGGCACCAGTTGGCCATATTCGCGGTCCATCGCCGCCTGGCCGTAGACCGCCAGCGCGCCGTCGTACAGCGCCTGCGGGTCGACCATGTGGCGCGCGCCCCGCGGGTGCACCAGCAGCCTGGCCTGCGGCAGGGCCTGCATCAGCAGGCCGGCGCCGCCGGCATGGACCAGGTGCACATGGGTGGGCACCACCAGGTCCACCGCGTCAGGCGGCAGGCCCAGCGCATCCAGCGCCGCCAGCAGGCGGGGC
>JAGOBT010000159.1 GCA_017999135.1 Burkholderiaceae bacterium | reverse complement strand
TGCTGCAGCGCGCCGGGCTGAAGGTGTCCGACATCGGCCTGTGGGAGCTGAACGAGGCCTTCGCCTGCCAGGTGCTGTACTGCCGCGACAAGCTGGGCATCCCCGATGAACTGCTCAATGTCAACGGCGGCGCCATCGCGGTCGGCCATCCCTACGGCGTGAGCGGCGCGCGGCTCACTGGCCATGCGCTGATCGAAGGCAAGCGCCGCGGCGCCAAGTTCGTGGTGGTGACGATGTGCATCGGTGGCGGCCAGGGTGCCGCTGGTCTCTTCGAGGTGGTGTGACATGGCCCACCCCCTACGCGCTTCGCGCGCCCCCTCAAGGGGGCAACGCCGGCAGCCCGGCGAAGCCGGTTCTGCGGCGTTCGCTTGGTCGCGCCGTGCCTTGCTGGCGGTTGGCGCTGCGGCCATTCTTGTTCCATCGGTCCACGCCCAGGCCGACTACCCGAACAAGCCGATCAAGCTGATCGTCGACGGCCCGGCCGGCGGCATCAACGACATCTGGGCCCGGCGCTACACCAACGTCGTCGGCCCGGCGATGAAGGCCACCTTCGTCATCGAGAACCGCAGCGGTGCCTCGGGCTCGATCTCGGCCGAGGCGCTGACCCAGGCGGCGCCCGACGGCTACACCATGTACTACGGCGGCATGGTCCCGCTGGTGCTGTTCCCCGGTGCCGGCGGCAAGGTGCGCTACGACCCGCTGAAGGACTTCCTGCCGATCGCGCTGGGCACCATGGGCTTTCCCACCCTGGTGGCCGGTGTGCATGTCGGCGCCAAGACCTTCCCCGAGGCGGTGGCCAAGGGCATGGCGGCCGAGCGCACCTGCGGCACCGGCGGCAATGCGTCGGTGGCGCACTTCGCCTGCGCCGGCCTGGCGCGGTCGGCCAAGATCAAGCTGCTGAACGTGCCCTACAAGGCGGCGGCGCTGGCGGCGCAGGACGCGGCGGCCGGCCAGGTCGACTTCACCGCCGCCTTCTTCAGCGAGATCGATGCGCTGGTCAGCGCCGGCAAGCTGGTGCCGCTGGGGGTGTACGGCCCGCAGCGCCTGCCCCGCTATCCGAATGTGCCGACCATGACCGAGCTGGGCCACCCGGAGCTGTCGCTGCCGTCGTTCAGCGGCTTCTTCTACCCGGCCGGCACGCCGGCGCCGATGGTGGCCAAGATGCATGCGGCGCTGGTGGCCGCGATGCAGACGCCTGAATTGACGAACATCCTGGCCAACGCCGGTGGCGTCTACCAAGTCATGACCCAGCCCGCCTTCGCCGACTTCTACCGCCAGGAGATCGGCAAGTGGAAGAAGCTCTCGGCGGACAACAACATCCGTGTGGAGCAGTGATGGCCTACGTCTTTCCGACCCGCGTTCACAACCCGAACCCCGGCGCCCTGCGCCCGCCGCCGATGCCGCTGCCCGCAGCGGTGCCGCCCCTGCTGGGCCGCCCGCCGGTGCTGCCCGGCCTTCGCCCGCTGGAAAGCCAGCGCATTGAATCGGGGGCCTGGTTTGCCGGCCTGTCGGCCGGCTTGCGCGCAGCCATCCTGGCCGAGGCCCGTGTGCAGCATGTCAAGCGTGGCGCCCGGCTGGTCGAGCGTGGCGCCGTGGCCACCGACTGGGTGGGCGTGGCCAGCGGCGCGCTGGGCCTGGCCACCAGCTGGCGCGACGGCCGTGCGTTCACGATGGAACTGCTGGGCCCGGGCGACTGGTACGGCGACATCGCGCTGATCGACCACAGCCCGGTCGACCTGGACATCGTGGCCCAGGTGCACAGCACCGTGCTGATGGTGCCGCTGGCCAGCCTGCAGCACCTGCTCAACAGCCAGCCCGAGCTGCGCCACGCGCTGCTGCAGCTGGATTGCCGGCGCCTGCGCCACATGTTCCGCCGGCTGGAAGAGCTGCAGACCCTGCCGCTGAGCCAGCGCGTGGCCATCAAGCTGCAGCGCCTGCTCAAGCAGTTCGGCCGGCCGCCGGTGATGGGCGTGGTGCCCACGCAGGCGCGGCTGATCGAGCTGTCGCTGACCCAGGGCGACCTGGCAGCCCTGCTGTGCGCCAGCCGCCAGCGCATCAACGGCGTGCTGCGCCAGCTGCAGGCGCTGGGCGTGCTGGGCGGCAGCCATGGCCGCATCGAGGTGCTGCTGCCGCAGAAGCTGGCCGACGTGGCCAGTGGCAAGCTGGTGCTGGACACGTCCGGCGCCTAGCCGGCCGGGCCCCGGGGCCCCGGCCGCGCTGCTGGCGTGGCCAGGCGGTGGCCGTGCGTATGATCGGTTGCTCTGGTTCCTGGCTCGCCGGCACCGCGTCGGTGGCTGCGGTGCAGGAACGCAGACCCATCGGGGAGCCCCCGCTTGAGCATCCGCGCACGTCTGCTGTTGGTGGCCTTGCTGGCCACCCTGCTGCCCGCACTGCTGGCCTTGCTGCGCTTCCAGGACGACCGCCGTGCCCGGGTGGCCACCGATGGCCAGCGCCTGTCGGCCCAGGCCCAGGCCCAGGCCGAAGACCTGCGCCAGCGCATCCTGGCCACCACCCAGCTGCAGTTTGGCCTGGCCCGCGCCAGCGACCTGGTGCTGCCCGACCGCGCCGCCTGCTCGGCCTTCCTGTCCGAGGTGCGCGAGGCCCATCCACAGTACACCGGCATCCTCACCATCAACCCCGACGGCCGGCTGTTCTGCGATTCGCTGCGCAGCGGCCGCGACCTGGACCTCAACGACCGCGGCTACTTCCGGCGTGCCCGCAGCAGCAGTGAAGCGGTGGTGCTGGAGTCTGTCTTCGGGCGCCTGACCGGTCGCGCCGTGCTGCAGGTGGCCTACCCGGTGAGGGCGCCGGATGCCGGCCTGCGCTTCGTGTTGCTGGCCTCGCTCGATCTCGCGCGGGCCATGCGTCCGGCGGTGCAGCCCGCTGCCGGCCAGCGCCTGCTGCTGCTCAATGACAGCGGCCAGGTGCTGGCGGTGTCGCCGGCCGACGGCACCGACCTGCAGGGCGGCATGCAGCTGGGCAACACGCCGCTGGGGCGGTTTGCGGCGGCTTCGCGCGAAGCCGGCACCACCGAGGTGGTGATGCCCGACGGCAAGCGGCACGTCTGGGCGCGGGCCGATGTCCGGGCGCTGGCGCCGGCCGGTCTGCGGGTGCTGGCCGGTGCACCCGAGGCCACCATCGTCGCTGCGGCCGACCAGCGCTTCCGGCGTGATGCGGCGTGGTATGCGGCCTTCGCCGCGGTGCTGTTCCTGTCGGTGTGGTGGATGGCGGACCGGGTGATCCGCCGGCCCATCGCCCGCATGACCGGCATGGCCGGCCGCCTGGCCAGCGGCGACCTGCAGGCCCGCGTGGACGGGCCGCTGCCACGCGGCGAGCTGGGCACGCTGGCTGCGGCGCTGAACCAGGCCGCCGCGGCGTTGCAGGCCCAACGCAGCGACATCGATGCGCTGCACGCCCAGCTGTCGCAGGCGCAGCGGCTGGAGGCGGTGGGCCAGCTCACCGGCGGCGTGGCCCATGACTTCAACAACCTGCTGACGGTGGTGCTGGGCAATGCCGATCTGCTGGCCGGCCAGAGCCTGGATGCGGCGCAGCGCCGGCAGGCGCTGGACATGCTGATCGGCGCTGCCGAACGCGGTGCGGTGCTCACCCGCCAACTGCTGGCCTATGCCCGGCAGCAGCCGCTGGCGCCCAGCGCCGTCGACGTGAACCAGCTGGTGGCGGCCATCCGGCCGATGCTGCGGCGCTCGCTGGGCGAGCACATCGAGATCGTGATCGATGGCGCGCCACAGCTGTGGCCGGCCATGGTCGACCCGACGCAGCTGGAGAGCGCGCTGCTCAACCTGTGCCTGAATGCCCGCGACGCGATGCCGTCCGGCGGCCGGCTGACGCTGGTCACCGGCCCGCTGACGCTGAGGCCTGGAGCGTGCGATCTGCCGGCCGGCGACTACGTGCGCCTGCGCGTGTCCGACACGGGCGCCGGCATCGCACCGGACGATCTGCAGCGGGTGTTCGAGCCCTTCTTCACCACCAAGGAGAGAGGCAAGGGCAACGGCCTGGGCCTGGCGATGGTGTATGGCTTCGCGCGGCAATCGGGCGGGCAGGTCGGCATCAGCTCCGAACCCGGCCGCGGCACCACGGTGCAGCTGGACCTGCCGCGCGCCAGCACCCCGGTGGCCACCCTGGCGCATGAGCCGGCGGCCGCGGTGCAAGGTGGCCACGAAACCATCCTGGTGGTGGAAGACGACGAACTGGTGCGCCTGCTCGCCAGCGCGGAACTGCAGGCCCTGGGTTACCGGGTGGTCGAGGCGCCCGACGGCGTGCAAGCGCTGCGCCTGGTCGAGCAGGGCCAGCCCTTCGACTTGCTGTTCACCGACGTGATCATGCCCGGCGGCCTGTCGGGCCCCGACCTGGCCGATGCCACCCGGCGCCTGCGTCCCGGCCTGCCGGTGCTGTTCACCTCGGGCTTCACCGAGGACGCCTTCAACCAGCCGGGCCGGCCCGATGCCGGCCTGCCGCTGCTGCCCAAGCCCTACCGCCGGGCCGAGCTGGCCCGCGCGGTGCGCGCCGCGCTGGAGCGCCCGCCGGGCTGAGCAGGCTCTGCCCGGCAAGATGATCGACAACCAACGAGAGGACGGCCATGACCAGGACCATTGAACTGATCTTCGACTTCGTCAGCCCCAACGCCTATCTTGTGTGGCAGCCACTGCGGGCGCTGGCTGCGCGGCAGGGTGCGCAGATCAAGATCACGCCGGCGTTCCTTGGCGGCATGCACAAGTTGACCGGCAATGCACCGCCATTCATCCGCGACGCTGACGTGAAGGGCAAGAACGCCTACGCCAGCCTGGAGATGCGGCGCTTCATTGCGAAGCACGGGCTCCACCGGTTCAAGATGAATCCCAAGTTCCCGTTCAACTCGGTCAACCTGCTGCGGATGCTGGTGTCGCTGGACGGCGATGACCAGATCCGGTTGATCGAGGCCTTGACGCCCGCGATCTGGGAGCAGGGGCTCGATGTCGGCGATGCCGCCGCTGTTGCAGCGGTGCTGACCGCGGCCGGCTTCGATGCGCAGTCCCTTGCTGCCAAGACACAGGATGCAGCCATCAAGCAGGCCCTGATGGACAACACCGAAAAGGCGGTCGAACGCGGGACCTTCGGCATTCCGACCTTCTTCATCGGCGACGAGATGTTCTTCGGCAAAGAGCGCCTGGGGCAGATCGAAGAGATGCTCGCGGGCACCTGATCACGCCAGGCTCTTCGAGATCCCGGGTGACAACCAGCTCGCCGGAGCCTGGCCGCTGTGCTGATGCACCCGCTGCCACGCGGTCTGCAGTCTGGTGGCTGCTGGTGGCTGCGCTGGCCCTGGCGGCCGGGCTGGTCTGGTGGTGGCGGGCGGCGCCGCAACCTGAGGGCCGGCATGTGCCGGCCACTGTGGTGCCGGGCGTGGTGCCAAGCCTGGTCCCTCCGCCGGTGTCGCAGCCCCGGGTCCAGCCCGCGGCCACCGCGCTGGCCGTGCCCATCACGCCGGCGGCAGCCTCTGCCGACTGCCTGGCCAGCCTGTCCACGCTGGGCCGGCTGCGCGCAGCGGCGGCTGGCGCACTGGCCGACGACAGCGTGCTGCGGCCGCTGCTGGCCCGCATCGAGACCGAGGAAGACCGCGCCCGGCAAGCCGGTGCCGCGCTGCATGCCGCAGCAGTGCAGCGCCTGCGGGCCAGCACCGATCTGCCAACCCGCGCCATCGGCCTGCAGCTGGCCGCGATGCTCCAGCCCAACAGCCCCGCAGATTGCCAAGGCGACGATTGCACCGCCGCACTGCAGGCGGCGCGGCAGCACGCCCGGGCGCCGCTGGCCGAACTGGCCGCGCTGGCGCTCGGCAGCAACGACGCCCAGGTCCATGCACGCGCCTGGTCCGCCTGCCAGCAGGCCAGCCAGCCGCCGGCGGACGTGCCGGCCTGCAGCCAGCTGTCGGTGCAGCGCTGGGCCCAGCTGGCGCCCGACACGGCCGCGCCCTGGCTGGTGCTGGCGGCGCAGGCCTGTGCAGCCGGTGATGCGGCCGGCGAGCTGAACGCCATGCACCGCGCCGCGCTCGCAGCCGACTGGCGCAACCCGGCCGGCGGCCTGCTGCGTCCGCTGCTGACGCAGACCGCGCCGGTGCTGGCGGCCCCGTTGGTGCGTTGGCACACCGAATGGCAAGCCCTGGACGCTGAACTTCGGGTGGCAAGCCTGGCTGCGCCGGCGCCGCTGCGCTTCTGCGCCGTACCGCTGGACAGCAACCGCCTGCAGACCTGCACCCAGCTGGCCAAGCGCATGCTGGCAGCGCCCGAGGACCTGCTGCAGCTGACAATGGCCATCGGCATGGCCCGGCAGGTGGGTTGGCCGGCCGAGCAGGTGGAGGCCCGCCAACGTGAGCTTGACGCCCTGATGGCTGCGGCGACCAACCAGGCCAGGCACCTGGCCGTGCCGGGCGCCGATGCCGCGCTGAACACGGCAGCGCTGTGCGCTGGCATGGCGGCCATGCACCAGCACCTGGCGCGTCGGGCCGACGGCGGTGAGCTGGCGGCGCTGCGGGCGCTGCTGCCTGTGGCGCCACTCGCTGCGCCGGCCCGCCCGGCTGCGGCAGCCGCAGCGTCCGCGCCGGCCCGGTGAGCCCTGATCGGGCCGCCCTGCCCCGCATGACCCCGCGCAGGCGTGTGTCATGCGACGATGCAAACCGATGACAGCAGCACCTGGCCCCCACCGCAGCGCCCCGCCCCAGCCACCCCGCCCGCCGCGCTGGCGCAGGCCAGGCGCCGCCGCCGTGCTGGCCGCCGCTGCTGCGCTGGGCCTGGCCAGCGGCTGCGCCACGCTGGATGAAAAGCAGCGCGAATGGATCTTCCAGCCCAGTGACCGCACCTGGTCGGGCGGGCTGGCAGCGGCCCAGGGCATGGACGATGTGTGGATCCCGTTCCGCTCGGCCGAGACCGGCCAGCCGGTGCGCCTGCATGGCCTGTGGCTGCCGCAGCCGCAGCCCGGCGCACCGGTGCTGCTGTACCTGCACGGCGCCCGGTGGGACGTGCGCGGCAGCGCCCACCGCATGCGCCGTCTGCACGGGCTGGGCTTTGCGGTGCTGGGCATTGACTACCGCGGCTTCGGCCAGAGCAGCCCCGGCCTGCC
>JAGOBT010000158.1 GCA_017999135.1 Burkholderiaceae bacterium | reverse complement strand
GGCCCAGGCCACTGCCTGGCGCACCTTGGGGTTGTCGAAGGGCGGCTTGTTGACGTTCATGCCCAGGTAGAACATGGCGTTCTCGATCGGCATCGAGCTGACCTTGACGGCCGCGCCCTCGGCCGCCAGTTCGCTGAAGTCTTTCGGCGGCAGGTCGAAGGTGATGTCGATGTCGCCCTTGAGCAGCAGCGCGCGGCGGTTGCCGGCGTTGGGCACGTCACGCTGCACGATGCGGCGCAGCTTGGGGCTAGGGCCGCTCTTCCAGTCGTCGTTGCG
Organism: Burkholderiaceae bacterium; assembly: GCA_017999135.1. GTDB lineage: Bacteria > Pseudomonadota > Gammaproteobacteria > Burkholderiales > Burkholderiaceae_C > Pseudaquabacterium. The sequence goes on along the minus strand of JAGOBT010000158.1, from coordinate 6,869 downwards.
CACGTAGACGATCTCCTGCCCCGAACGCCAGCTCTCCACCTTGAACGCACCGCCGCCGGCCACGTTGTTGCGCGTCCACAGCAGGCCCCAGGGGTCCTGCGGCGTGGCGTTCTTCTTGACCAGTTCGCTGTTGAAGATGCTGGGCACCGGCACCGCCAGATCGGGCATGCTCAGCTTGTCGCGGCGGATGAACTTGACGCGGAAGGTGTGCTCGTCCACCACCTCGAACTGCTCGGGCTTTTCCAGTGACCCGGCGGCCATCTGGAAGGTCGGGAAGCCGCCCACGGTGACGGCGCGGTCGAAGCTCCACTTCACGCCCTTGGCGGTCACCCGCGTGCCGTCGTGGAACTTCGCGTTCTTGCGCAGCTTGAAGGTGACCGAGTTGCCATCGGGTGCCATCTGCCAGCTTTCGGCCAGCTCGGGCTCGAGCTTGTCGCGGTCGTAGACCACGCGGCCGTCGGGCAGCTTCTTCTTGCCGTAGGTCATCAGCCGGTCGTAGCAGACCCAGCTCACGCCGTAGCTGGGGCGGTTGGCGCCCACGGTGTGGATGTCCAGCGAATTGGGACCGAATTCATTGGCCACCACCAGCACGTCCATGGGGCGGGCCTGGGCGGCGGCGCCCGAGGGCAGGGCGGCGGCCAGCGGTGCGGCCAGCGTGCCCGCAGCGGTGTGGGAGAGAAAACGGCGTCGTTGCATGGCGGTGGGTGGGCGAGGGGTTGAAGATCAGGTGGTGGCCAGGTGGGCGCGCCAGCCGCCGGTGCTGCTGATGTCGCGCGCGCCGTCCAGCGCCGCGGGTTCACACAGAAAGCCGTGCACGCTGCTGCCGTCGGCCAGCGTCAGCGTGCCCAGGCCCAGCGGCTGGGGGATCAGTGCCAGGAAACTGCCGACCTGGTCGGTCGGCATGTCCCACATCTCCAGCGCGATGGCGTGGCCACCTGGGCCGCAGCGCAGCAGGCCGGGCTTGCGCGGCTGGGTGCCGGGCAGCTCAAACAGCTTGTAGAGCGGTGCGGTCTGGGTGGCGCCGCGCAGGGTGGCACCGCGCTCGGTGAGCTGCCAGTTCAGCGGCAGGCCGCTGAGGTGCGCGCCCACCACCGCCAGCGGCATCGTGGGCCGGGAGGCCGGCCAGGCCGCTGCCGGCGGCGGCGGGGCCCAGGGCCGGCCGGTGGCGCCCAGCACCTGGCCACACTGCGCCTGCCAGCGCTGGCCCAGGCCGGCCAGGGCGGCGTCGTGCCCGCCCGGGGCGATGAAGGTCACGCCGAACGGCAGGCCGCTGGCGGTGGTGCAGGCCGGCAGCGCCAGCGCGCACCAGCCCAGCAGGTTGACGAAATTGGTGTACGTGCCCAGCAGGGCGTTGGCGCCCACCGGGTCGGCGCGCACCTCGTCGAAGCTGGGGTGGCGGGGCGCGGTGGGCACCAGCAGCACATCCACCTGGGCCCACAGCAGGGCAGCCTGGGCCTGGTGGTGGCGCAGGGTGTACTGTGCGCGGAAGGTGTCGACGGCGCTGAAGCCGCGCGCCGCGCCGATCACCGTGGCCACGGTGGGGTCCAGCCTGGCGGGCTGGCTGTCGATCAGGCGCTGCACCACGGCGTAGCGTTCGGCCACCCAGGGGCCGCTGTACAGCAGGCGTGCCACCTGGTGCAGCGGCTCGAAGTCCAGCTCCACGATGTCGGCGCCCAGCGCGCGCAGTTGCTGCAGGGCCAGCTTCCAGGCGGCGGGATAGCCCTGGTCGGCATCCAGCACCGGGGTGCGTGGCACGCCCACGCGCAGCCGTGCCGGCAGGGCCGCCAGGCCGGGCTGGAAGTGGCTGTAGTCGTCGGCCTCGTCGGCGCCTTCCATCACCGCCAGCACGGTGGCGGCGTCTTCGACCGTCAGCGCAAAGACCGACACGCAGTCCAGACTGCGGCAGGCCGGCAGCACCCCGGTGGTGCTGACACGCCCCGGCGTGGGCTTCAGCCCCACCAGGTGGTTGAAGCCGGCCGGCACGCGGCCCGAGCCGGCGGTGTCGGTGCCCAGTGCAAAGGCCACGTCGCCGCGTGCCACCACCACCGACGAGCCCGAGCTGGACCCGCCGCTGACCCGGTCAGCCGCCCAGGTGGACGCCGGCGCGCCTTAGGGCGAGCGGGTGCCCACCAGGCCGGTGGCGAACTGGTCGAGGTTGGTCTTTCCCAGCAGCACCGCACCGGCATCGGTCAGCTTCTGCACCACGGTGGCGCTGGTCTCGGCCGGGCGCGCCCAGGCGGGGCAGGCGGCGGTGGTGTCCATGCCGCCCACGTCGATGTTGTCCTTCACCGCGAAGGGCACGCCAAACAGCGGAAACGCCGCCAGCAGCGCGGCGCGGTCGGGTGTGGCGGCGGCCAGGCTGTCCAGCTGCCGCAGGCGCTTGTCCAGGCGGGCGGGGCTGCTGTGGTGGATCCAGGCATGCGGCGCTGCGCCGGGGCCGGTGATGCGGGCCAACCGGGCCTGCAGCAGCGCACGCCAGTCCGCGCCATCGCGCACGGCCTGCTGCCAATCGGCGATGGTGAGAAGCTGGGACTCGGCAGGCTGCATGTTGGTGCACGTTCTTGTATACCTGTAGGTGTGCATGCATGCGGCGTGCCAGGCAGTTGGCGATGGTGGTGGCGGTGGTGGTGCTGGTGGCGTTGGCAGGTTGCTCAAAGACGGCATGCGGTCAGTGCCACGGCAAGGCCGCGGCCGCGGGGCCGTTCAGGGCTTGGCACGCGAACACACGTCGCAGGTCACCGCCGGCGATGGACCGGCGCCGCGCCTCGCGTGCCAAGCCCCGCCCGGCCCCACGACCCCGTCCTTGCGCCACCTGCTGCGGACTGCTGCCAGTTGCTGCGAGTTGCTGCGAGTTGCTGCGAGCCATTGCGCGCTGCGGTGGCAGGTCCCCGCCCTCTCCGTTTGGGTGCCCTTGGGCGGCACTGTCCAGTGCGTCCATGCAGTCCGCAGCCGGTGGATCGCGAGGTCGGGGTCGTGGGGCTGGGCAGGGCTTGGTGCGCGAGGCGCGGCGGCCATCTCACGCCTGTCAGGGTGGTCCGCCGTGTGTTCGCGCGCCAAGTTCTGAACAGTCCCGCGGCCTCGGCCTCGCCGCCCCGGTCGCCGCACGTCCGCAGTCCAAAGACGGCCAACCACCCACCACCAACGAACCAAACGTCCCGCCGCCGCCCCTCAACCCCGCAGCAGCGCCAGCATCTGCGCCGCGTCCATCACCGCGCCGGTGCTGTCGCCCTCACCGCCGGCCAGCACGCCGTCGGCCAGCGCGCGCTTGTGGTGGTGCAGCTGCACGATGCGGTCTTCGATCGAGCCCTGCGTCACCAGCCGGTACACGGTGACCGGCCGCTGCTGGCCGATGCGGTGGGCGCGGCCGCTGGCCTGGTCTTCGGCGGCCGGGTTCCACCAGGGGTCGGCGATGATCACGTAGTCGGCCATGGTCAGATTCAGGCCGAAGCCGCCGGCCTTCAGGCTGATCAGGAAGAAGTCACCCTCGCCGCCCTGGAAGGCCGCCACCCGCTGGGTGCGCTGCGCCGCCGGGGTGCTGCCGTCCAGGTACTGGTAGCGCAGGCCGGCGGCGTCCAGCCGGTCGCGCAGCAGCGCCAGGAAGTCGGTGAACTGGCTGAACACCAGCGCCTTGTGGCGGCCGGCCACCAATTCCAGCGCCAGGCGCTCGAACTCCTGCACCTTGGCGCCGACCAGGCCCAGTTCGGGTGCCACCAGGCGCGGGTCGCAGGCGGCGCGGCGCAGCTTGGTCAGCGCCGCCAGGATGTGCATTTGCGCCTGGCCCGCCGTGGCACCACCCCCGCCACCTTCCATCGCCTGGGCCACGCTCTCTTCGGCCTGCTGGCGCAGGGCTTCCAGCAGTGCACGCTCCCGGGTGCCGGGCACCACCTCGTGCACGATCTCGGTGCGCGGCGGCAGGTCGGCCAGCACTTCGGCCTTGGTGCGGCGCAGCAAAAACGGCGACACCAGGCGGCGCAGCCGGCGGCTGGCCTGGGCGTCGCCGTCCCGCTCGATCGGGCCGGCGAAGCGGGTGTTGAACTGCTCGGCACTGCCCAGCAGCCCCGGGTTGGCAAAGGCCATGATGGACCACAGCTCGCCCAGGCGATTTTCCACCGGCGTGCCGGTCAGCGCCAGCTTGAAGTCGGCCGCCAGCGCCTGCGCGGCGCGGGCGCGGCGGGTGCCGGCGTTCTTGATGGCCTGCGCCTCGTCCAGCACGGCCGTGTGCCAGGGCCGGCCTGTCAGGATGTCGCCATCCAGCTGCAGCAGGCCGTAGCTGCACACCAGCACCTGGCCCGGGCCCAGGGCCTGCACCTGCTTGCGGCGGGCGGCCTGGCGGGCACTGTCGGCGGGCGCGCCGTCATCGGCCGGCGCGGCATCGCCGTCGTCCTCGGGTTCGGCGGCCAGCGCCGTGTCGCCATACATCTCCACCTGCAGCCCGGGCGCGAAGCGTGCCGCCTCGGCCAGCCAGTTGCCGCAGACCGAGGTGGGCGCCACCACCAGGGCCGGCCCGCCGGCGCTGCGCGCCAGCAGCAGGGCCAGGGTCTGCAGCGTCTTGCCCAGGCCCATGTCGTCGGCCAGCACCGCGCCGAAGCCGCTGGCGGCCAGCCGCATCAGCCACAGCCAGCCGCCGGCCTGGTAGTCGCGCAGCTCGGCGGCCAGGCCCGCGGGCACGGGGTAGGTCTTGGCCTGCGCCGCGGCCCAGGCCTCGCAGCGCTGCTGCCAGGCGGTGTCGCCGTCCAGCGCCGGCGCGCCGGCCTGGGCGCTCCAGGCCATCGCCGCCAGCGCGGCCACGCGCTGCTGGTCGCCCTGGGGCGTGCTGATGGCGCGCAGGTCGGCCAGCTGCTGGCGCAGGGTGTCGCCCAGCGCCAGGAAGTCGCCATCGCCCAGCGCCACATAGCGGCGCTTGCCCAGGGCCACCAGTTCCAGCAGCTGCTTCAGGCGCAGCACCTCGCCACCGTTGACCCCGTCCAGGGCCAGGCTGCCGTCCAGCTGCAGCCAGTCGCCCTGGCTTTTGACCTGCAGCGTCAGCTGCGACGCGGCCACGCTGCGCACCCGCATCGGCTTGCCCTTGGGCCATTCGCTGACGATGGTGTCGCCCAGGCCGGCCAGGGCTTCCACCACGGCCAGCGCCTGTTCGGGGTCGTCCAGTGTCCAGGCGTGGGCGCCTTCGTCCAGCCAGTCGACGGCGTCCAGCAGCGTCTGCTGGTGCCCCCGCTCGGTGGCCAGGTCGCGCTTGGTCGACAGGGTGATGCCCTGGTGCACCGTGGTCACGCGCTCGCGGCCCAGGCCGGGCGCCTGGCGCGGGCCGAAGTCGCCGAAGGGCGCGGCCACCAGCCGCAGCGCCAGGCCATCGCCCTGCGGCGTCAGTTCGGCGCGCAGCACGGCGCTGGCCGGCACCTCGTGGCCGGCGTCGGCGTCGCTGGCCAGCTGGAAGTGCGTGCCCAGCACGCGCAGGGCCGATTCCAGCTCGGCGCGCGCGGCCACCGGCACCTGCCAGCCCTGGCTGACCAGCTCGGCCACCCGCAGCTGCGCCGGCGTCACCCGCACCAGGCGGGCCTGCTCGGGGCCGTCGCGCAGCAGCAGCACGGCGGGCTTGCCGGCCTCGCCGCTGCGGCGGCTGCGGGTCCAGGTGTCGTCCTCGTCGTCGTCGTCGATCTCGTCCACGGGTGCCGCGTCGTCGGGGCGGATCGGGTCCAGCACCTTGAACTGCAGGTGGTCGCCGCGGGTCAGCACCTCCAGCTGCGGCAGGCCTTCGGTCACCTCCACCCGCTGCAGCGGTGCGTCGGCCCAGGCCACCTGCGGGTGGCGCACCAGCGCCTGCACCGCCTGGGTCTTGTCCAGCGTGAGGCGGCCGCCGTAGGGCAGCTTCTTGACCGCGCGCAGCACGGCGGCGTCGTGCGCGGGCAGGTCGGTGCGCTTGGCCAGCGCGGCCAGCGACGCCGGCTTGGGCTTGCCCAGGCCGCGGGCGCCGGCCTTCTGCTCCAGTGGCTCGATGCGGCGCACGCGGCCGTGGGCATCGGTCAGCACCGTCCAGATCAGCCGGTCGGCAGGGGCGTCGGGCCCCGGCGCTGCCGTGCCGCCACCCACCGGGCCCAGCGCGACGATGGCGTTCAGCGCCTCGCGCCAGCGGTCGGTGGGCGCGCCGATCGGGAACGGCTGCGCCGCATCCTCGGGTGCCGGCGGCTGGCCCAGCAGCAGCGCGGCGCTGCGCCGCGTCAGCATTGCCAGCCAGGGCAGGCCGGCCTGCTCGTAGCCTTGCGACAGCGCGCGTGCTGCGGCCTCGCATTGCGGCGGTTGGCCTGGCACATGGCCCAGCCAGGCACCCAGCAACCAGTGGCTGAGCTGTTGCAGGCCGTGCAGACGGGTGCCGCCCATGCCGTGCAGCAGCAGCCGCCGCGGGTTGCGCGGCGCGTCACCCAGGCGCTGGTCGATGGCCTCCTGCCACACGCCCCAGAAGCTGTAGGCGTCGGCCTCGCGCTTGCCGGCCTCGCCGGCGGCGAACTTGCGCGCCTTGGTCCAGGCCGCGGGGTCGGGCTGGGCGATCAGCCCCATCAGGTAGACCCAGCTGGTCGGCTCGGCAAACAGCAGCTTGCGCTTGCCGCTGAGGGTGGCGGCCTCCTTCCAGGCCAGCTCGAAGGCGCGCACGCCGCTGGCATGGTGGCCGGCGGCGATGTCGACCGCCGCGCGCAGGGCCTGGGCCTCGGGGTGGTCCAGCCCGCGCAGCACGCGCAGGCAGGCATCGCGTTGGCCGGCCAGCAGCAGGCGCTCGGCCAGGCGCAGGCGGTGGCCGTCGTGCAGCACGCCGGCATCGGGTGTGGCCTGTTCCAGCAGCCAGTCCCACAGCGGGCGGGTCGTGCCTTCGGCATCACCGC
>JAGOBT010000157.1 GCA_017999135.1 Burkholderiaceae bacterium | reverse complement strand
TCAACGGCCAGGCCTGCATGGTGATCGGCCACCAGAAGGGGCGCGACACCAAGGAACGTGGCCTGCGCAACTTCGGCATGAGCCGGCCCGAGGGCTACCGCAAGGCCCTGCGGCTGATGAAGCTGGCGGAGAAGTTCGGCCTCCCGATCTTCACCTTCGTCGACACGCCCGGCGCCTACCCCGGCATCGGCGCCGAGGAGCGCGGCCAGTCCGAGGCCATCGGTCGCAACATCTTCGAGATGGCGCAGCTGGAGGTGCCGATCATCGTCACCATCATCGGCGAGGGCGGCTCGGGCGGTGCGCTGGCCATCAGCGTGGGCGACCAGGTGCTGATGCTGCAGTTCAGCGTCTATTCGGTGATCTCGCCCGAGGGCTGCGCGTCCATCCTGTGGAAGACCAGCGAGCGCGCCAGTGACGCGGCCGAAGCCCTGGGCATCACCGCCCACCGGCTGAAGGCGCTGGGCATGATCGACAAGGTGGTCAGCGAGCCGGTGGGCGGCGCCCACCGCGACACCCGGCAGATGGCGTCACAGCTCAAGCGTGCGCTGGTCGATGCGCTGCGCCAGGTCAGCGACCTGAAGCCCAAGGATCTGCTGAACCGCCGCTACGACCGTCTGCAGGCCTACGGCCGCTTTGCCGACACCAAGGACCGCTGAGCCTAAGCCGGCCGCCGGCGCCACCGTGGCGGTGGCCTTCAGCGGCGGGCGTGATTCGCTGGCCTTGCTGCATGCCACCTGCCGCGCCGCCCAGGCACTGGGCCTGCAAGTGGCCGCACTCCACATCCACCATGGGCTGTTGCCCGAGGCCGATGCCTGGCTGCAGCGGGCGCAACGCCTGTGCGCCCGCTGGCGGCGCCGCGGCTGGCCGGTGCGGCTGCTGTGGACGCGGCTGAGCGGCCAGCCCGCGCCTGGCGACAGCCTGGAAGCCTGGGCCCGCGCCGGCCGGCATGCCGCGCTGGCGGCGATGGCCTCCGAGGCAGGCGCCAGCCTGCTGCTGCTGGCCCACCACCGGCGCGACCAGGCTGAGACCTTCATCCTGCAGGCACTGCGCGGCGGCGCCCCGGCCGGGCTGTCAGCGATGCCGCGGCAGATCACCCGCGCAGGCCTGGTCTGGGCCCGGCCCTGGCTGGACCAACCACGCCGTGCCGTCGATGCCTATGTGCAGCGCCATCGTCTGCAGCCGGTGGACGACCCATCGAACGCCGACGACCGCCTGGCCCGCAACCGGCTGCGGTTGCAGCTGTGGCCGGCGCTGGAAGCCGCCTTTCCGCATGCCGAAACCAGCCTGGCCGCCGCTGCCCAGCGCGCGCAGGAAGCCCGCGCGGCGCTGGATGAGCTGGCCGCGCTGGATCTGGCGCCACTGGTTGATGCCGACGGCGCACTGGCGGTGGCCGGCTGGCGCAGCCTGTCTGCCGCACGCCAGGCCAATGCGCTGCGAGCCTGGTGGGCGGCGCAGGCCGGCCACAGCGCACCACAGGCACTGGTCACCAGGCTGTTGGCCGAAGTGCCAGCCAAGGGCGTGGCGCGCTGGCCCGCCGGTGCCGGCTGGTGGTGCACACTGCGAGGCGGGCGCTTGCGGGTGGTCGCCCCGGCCGGTGGTGCAGGCTAAAATCATAGGCTGCGCACCGGGGCCGCGCCACGCCTGACGGGCCCCAAGCGGGCTGCCGGGCACCGATGGAGCCCCGCACGAAGTCCCGCACTTCCTCCAACCATGGCATTGATCGTTCACAAGTACGGCGGCACGTCGATGGGCTCGCCCGAGCGCATCCGCAACGTCGCCAAGCGCGTGGCCAAATGGGCCCGTGCCGGCCACCAGATGGTGGTCGTCCCCTCCGCGATGAGCGGCGAGACCAACCGCCTGCTGGGCCTGGCCAAGGAACTGCAGCCCGCCCAACTGGACGCCGCCGCGATGCGCGAGCTCGATGCCATCGCCGCCACCGGCGAGCAGGTCAGCGTGGGCCTGCTGGCCCTGGCGCTGCAGGCCGAAGGCCAGCCGGCCGTCAGCTACGGCGGCTGGCAGGTGCCGATCCAGACCGACAGCACCTACACCAAGGCCCGCATCGAGGCCATCGACGATGCGAAGGTGCGCGCCGACCTGGCCGCCGGCAAGGTGGTGATCATCACCGGCTTCCAGGGCATCGACAGCAGCGGCAATGTCACCACGCTGGGCCGCGGCGGCAGCGACACGTCGGCCGTGGCCGTGGCGGCGGCGATGAAGGCCGACGAGTGCCTGATCTACACCGATGTCGACGGCGTCTACACCACCGACCCGCGCGTGGTGCCCGAGGCCCGGCGCATGCACACCATCAGCTTCGAGGAGATGCTGGAGATGGCCAGCCTCGGCAGCAAGGTGCTGCAGATCCGCTCGGTCGAATTCGCCGGCAAGTACCGGGTGCCGCTGCGTGTGCTGTCCAGCTTCACGCCCTGGGACATCAACATCGACGAGGAAGCCGTCTCCGGCACCCTGATCACCTTCGAGGAAGACGAAAAAATGGAACAAGCGGTCGTCTCAGGCATCGCGTTCAACCGCGACGAGGCCAAGTTCACCGTGGTCGGCGTGCCCGACAAGCCCGGCATCGCCTACCAGATCCTGGGCGCGGTGGCGGCGGCCAACATCGACGTGGACGTGATCGTGCAGAACGTGTCGCACGACGGCCGCACCGATTTCAGCTTCACCGTGCACCGCAATGACTTCCAGCGCACGAACGACCTGCTGAAGAACACCGTGCTGCCGGCCACTGGCGCCGCCCAGTTCACCGCCGACGCGCGCATCTGCAAGGTGTCGATCGTGGGCATCGGCATGAAGAGCCATGTGGGCGTGGCCAGCACCATGTTCCGCACGCTGGCCGAAGAAGGCATCAACATCCAGATGATCACCACCAGCGAGATCAAGACCTCGGTGGTGCTGGACGAGAAGTACATGGAACTGGCCGTGCGTGCGCTGCACAAGGCCTTCGGCCTGGACGCGCCGGAGGCGGTGGCCTGAACAGCCGTTGATTTCCGGCCCCACCGCGCCGAAACCGGCTGCGAGCTGGGCTAGAATGCGGGTCTTGCCCCGGAGTCGTGACCGAGTGGCCGAAGGTGCTCCCCTGCTAAGGGAGTATGGGGCTTAAAACTCCATCGAGGGTTCGAATCCCTCCGACTCCGCCACCTGGCCTGTATCTGCAGGCCCGATGGACGCAACAAAGCCTGAGCCCCGCCCCGCGGGGCTTTGTGCTTTCTGGGCCCAGCTGCCGGCGTTCAGTAGTGCGGCGGCAGGTCGTCGCGCAGGCTGCGGAAGGGCCGCGGCGCATCGGCATCGGGCAACTGGTCGCGCAGCGTGGCCAGTTCGCGCAGCAGGGCGTCGATCTGCCGCTGCTGGCGCACCACCACGGCGTTCAGCTGGTCCAGGGCGTCTTCCTGGAAGCTGGACTTGATTTCCAGGTCGGTGAGGCGTTGTTCCAGGGTGGGCATGGTGGTCGGGCGGGCAGGGCGGCAGTGGATTGTCGCCGTCCGTCCTGCGCCAGTGCATGTGCGACCATGCCTGCATGCACAACCCCTCCCTGCCCGTCGATGTGGTGCTGTTCGGCGCCACCGGCTTCACCGGCCGCCTCGTTGCCGAGGTGCTGCTGGCGCGTGCCCAGGCCGGTGCCGGCTTCCGCTGGGCGCTGGCCGGTCGCAGCGCCGAACGGCTGGCTGCGGTGCGCCAGGCCATCGGCGCGCCCGATGATGTACCGCTGCTGACCGCCGATGCCACCGACCCCGCCGCGTTGGCCGACTTGGTGCGCCAGACGCGCGTGGTGATCACCACGGTCGGCCCGTACACCCGCCACGGCACCGCGCTGGCCACCGCCTGCGCCGAGGCCGGCACCGACTATGTCGACCTGTGCGGCGAGCCGCTGTGGATGGCGCAGATGATCCGCCAGCTGCAGGCGCCGGCCGCCGCCAGCGGGGCACGCATCGTGTTCAGCTGCGGCTTCGACTCGGTGCCGTTCGACCTGGGCGTGCTGTTCCTGCAGACCGAGGCACTGCAGCGCTTCGGCCAGCCGCTGCAGCGGGTGCAGGGCCGCGTGCAGCGCATGCGCGGCGGGGTGTCCGGCGGCACCGCAGCCAGCCTGCTGGCCACGCTGGATGTGGTTGATGGCGACCCGGCCGCAGCCCGCCTGCTGGCCGATCCGTTCGCCCTGACGCCGGGCTTCCGCGGCCCGGTGCAGCCCGATGGCGGTGGTGCGCACCAGGATGGGCCCGGCGGCGCCTGGAGCGGCCCGTTCGTGATGGCGATGATCAACACCAAGAACGTGCACCGCAGCAATGCATTGCGCGGCCACCCCTGGGGGCGAGACTTCGCCTATGACGAGCGCCTGGTCACCGGCAGCGGCCTGTCAGGCCGGCTGATGGCAGAGCTGCTGGCCGGCGGCACCCGGCTGCAGAACCTGGCGCTGGGCTGGCGGCCCAGCCGGGCACTGATCGGCCGCTTGGCATTGCCGCAGCCGGGGCAGGGCCCGAGCCAGCACCAGCGGGAGTCTGGCAGCTACGACCTGCTGTTCACCGGCCAGACGCTGGACGGCCGCAGCCTGACCGCCACCGTGCATGGCGACCGGGACCCGGGCTATGGCTCCACCTCGCGCATGCTGACCGAGGCCGCGCTGTGCCTGCTGCAGGACGTGCCGCGCCAGTCCACGCCCGGCGGCGTGTGGACGCCCGGTGCCGCCATGGGCCTGGCCTTGCTGCGCCGTCTGCAGGCCCATGCCGGCCTGCGCTTCACGCTGGTGGATTGACGCCATGGCGAAACCCGTGCCTCGGCTGTCGCCCGACGAGATCGAGCGCATCATCGCCACCGCCTGGGACGACCAGCCCCCGTTCGACCGTGTGCTGCGCCTGCACGGACTGAACCACGGGCAGGTGGTGCAGTTGCTCAAGCGCGAACTGACGCCCAACGCCTACAAGGTGTGGGTGGCGCGCACCCGGGGCAAGCCGGGGCGCTGAAGGCGGCGCTGCGCGCTACAGTGGGCCGATGAACACACGCATCGTGCTGGCCAGGCGGCCCGTGGGCTGGGTCGACGAGGGCTGCTTCGCCCTGGAGCAGGGGCCCGAACCCGAGCTGGCCCCGGAGGGGGTGCTGCTGCAGGCCATCTACCTGTCGCTGGACCCGTACCTGCGCGGCCGCATGAACGAGGGGCCGTCCTACGCGCCGGGCTTTGCGCTGGGGCAGACCATCGTCTCGCGCGTGGTGGCGCGGGTGATCGCGTCGCGCAACGCCCGATTCCAGGTGGGCGACTGCGTCTGGGGTTTCCTCGACTGGGCCGAACGCATCGCGGTGCCGCGCGGCGAAGGCCTGCACAAGATCGACCCGGCGCTGGGGCGCATCAGCCACGCGGTGTCGGTGCTGGGCATGCCCGGACTCACCGCCTGGGTGGGCGCGATGCAGATCGGCAAGCCGGTGCCGGGCGACACGGTGTATGTCTCGTCCGCCGCCGGTGCGGTGGGCCAGCTGGCCGGGCAGTTTGCCAAGCGGGCGGGCGCGCGGGTGGTGGGCTCGGTGGGCAGCGACGCCAAGCGGGCGCACCTGCTGGCACGCGGCGGCTTCGACGCCGTCTTCAACTACAACGCCACGCCGCTGGACGAGGCGCTGCGCACCCACTGCCCGCAGGGCATCGACGTCTACTTCGACAACGTGGGCGGCACCACGCTGGAGGCCGCGCTGCGCCATGCCAACGTGGCGGCGCGCTTCCCGGTGTGCGGCATGATCTCGGCCTACAACACCGAGGGCGACGCCGGCATCCGCGGCCTGCAGGCGGTGCTGACCAAGCGCATCACGATGACCGGCTTCATCATCTACGACCATGTGCACCAGCTGCCGGCCTACCTGGCGCGGGTGGCGCCCTGGCTGCGCAGCGGTGAACTGTGGTTCGACGAGGACATCGTGTCCGGCGGGCTGGCGCAGGCGCCGGCGGCGCTGGTGGGCCTGTTCAAGGGCGAGGCCATCGGCAAGCGCCTGGTGCAGGTGGCGCCGGAGTAGCGCACCGAGCGGCCTGGTTCAGTCGCGGAAGCTGGTGCTGGGGCCCGGCTCCAGCCGCTTGAGGAAGCCGCGCCATTCGCGTGCATGCGGGTCGGGCTGGCCGGGCAGGCGCTTGTTGCTGCCGCTCTCGTACTGCAGCGCGGTGCGCTCGGCCACCTCATGCGGCACCGGGTGCACCGGCTGGCCGCTGGCCTGGATGGCCAGTTGCACGCGGCAGGCGCGGTCCAGGTTGTGCATCAGGATGAAGGCCTCGGCCACGGTGCGGCCCAGCGTCACCAGGCCGTGGTTGCGCAGGATCAGCGCGCGCTTGGTCGGGCCCAGGTCGGCCACCAGGCGCGCGCGCTCGTCCAGGTCGAGCGCGATGCCCTCGAACGCGTGGTAGGCCACGCGGTCGTAGAACTGCAGCGCCCACTGGTTGCAGGGCTGCAGGCCACCGGCCAGCGACGACACCGCCACGCCCGCCACGGTGTGGGTGTGCAGCACGCAGGTGGCGTCATGCCGGGCGGCGTGCACCGCGCTGTGGATGGTGAAGCCGGCGGGGTTCACGTCGTCGTCGGTGGGTTCGACGATGCGGCCTTCGAGGTCGATCTTCACCAGCGACGACGCGGTGATGTCGCGGAACAGCCAGCCGTAGGGGTTGATCAGGAACTGGTCGTCGGTGCCGGGCACGCGCGCCGAGATGTGGGTGTAGATGCTGTCGTCCATGCCGCACAGCGCCACCAGGCGGTAGGCGGCGGCCAGGTCTTCACGCACCTGGCGTTCGGCGTCGGACATGCCGCCATGGCGGCGCAAGGGGGTGGCTGCGGGCATGGCGGGTGTCTCCGGTGAGGGTGATCAGGCCGACTGGCCTTGCCGCGGCTGCGGCGCCAGGTTCTTGCCGATGTACGGCTTCAGCGCGTCGATGCCTTCCTTGACCGAAAAGCCGTTGACCGCCAGCTTGCGGGCAAAGCCGTCGGCCAGCACCTTCAGTTCCTCCACCCGGCGTTCCGCGATGGCGGCGTCGGTCTGCGCCAGCAGGCGCTGCAGGTCGGCCATGGCCAGGCCGTCGAGGTTGGCAGGAATCTGGGGTGCGGGCATGGGTGGATTCAGGTCTGGAGAGTGGATGCGGCACAGGAACGAAAAAGGGCCTGGCAGATGCCAAGCCCTCTCTGGTTCTTTGTTGTTCTGGTGCCGGTGACCGGAATCGAACTGGTGACCTTCGCATTACGAATGCGC
>JAGOBT010000156.1 GCA_017999135.1 Burkholderiaceae bacterium | reverse complement strand
CGATGGCCACCGCCTCGATCAGCGGCGACTGGAAGTGGCCGATGCTGGCGTCGTACGACGAGAAGCCGCCCAGGCCCATGGTGGTGCACATGTGCATGAAGGCGTCTGCCCAGCCCATGCCGGCGGCCCGATAGGCCAGAAAGCACGCGCCGGAAACCAGAAAGTACACCGCCCACAGACCCCGTGCCGTCTCGGCCATGCGCGGCGTCAGCTTCTGGTCCTTCATCGGGCCGGCGGTCTCGGCCTTGAACAGCTGCGACGCACCCACGCCCAGCAGCGGCAGCACCGCCACCGCCAGCACGATGATGCCCAGCCCGCCGATCAGCACCATGAAGCAGCGCCACACGTTCACGCTGAGCGGCAGGGTGTCCAGCCCGGTGAGTACCGTGGCGCCGGTGGCGGTCAGGCCCGACATGGCCTCGAAATAGGCATCGGTGGCGCTCAGGCCGGGGATGGCCAGCCACAGCGGCATGGCCGCAAAGGCCGGCAGCAGCGTCCAGGTCAGCCCCACCAGCACGAAGCCGTCGCGCGGCTGCAACTCGCGCCGGAAGCGGCGGGTGATCAGGCTCAGGCCCAGGCCTGCGGCCAGGGTGACGACGATGGCGCTGACGAAGGGCTGCACGCCAGCATCCTGCTGCACCAGCGCAAAGGCCAGCGGCACCAGCAGCAGCAGCGCAAACAGCACCACCATGCGGCCCACCAGGGCGACGACAGCCAGCGGGGAATTCATCGCGGCGGCTAGAACAGGAAGGTGGCGCCCACCTGGAACAGCTTCTCCACGTCACGCACCTGACGCTTGCGAGGCACGAAGACGATCACATGGTCATCGCGCTCGATCACCGTGTCGTGGTGGGGAATGATCACCTGCGGCGGCGGGCTGTCCGGGCCGGCGGGCTCCGCCCCGCGCACGATGGCGCCGATCTGCGCGCCCGGCGGCAGCTTGATCTCGTCGATGCGCCGGCCCACCACCTTGCTGGTCTTGCGGTCGCCGCGGGCCACGGCCTCCAGCGCCTCGGCCGCCCCCCGGCGCAGGCTGTAGACAGCGGCCACGTCGCCGCGCCGCACATGGGCCAGCAACTCGCCGATCACGGTCTGGGCCGGGCTCAGCGCAATGTCGATCTGCGTGCCCTGCACCAGCTCGGCATAGGCGCGGCGGTTGATCAGGGCCACCACCCGACCCGCGCCCATGCGCTTGGCCAGCAGGCACGACATGATGTTGTCCTCGTCGTCGTTGGTCAGGGCGATGAACAGGTCGGTGTCCTGCACCTGCTCCTGCTCGAGCAGGTCTTCGTCGGTGGCGTCGCCGCGCAGCACCAGCACGTCGCTGCCCAGCTGGGTGCTGAGGTATTCACAGCGCTCCTGGCGCGGCTCGATCAGCTTGATGCGGTACTGGCCCTGGATGTGCCGCGCCAGCCGCAGGCCCACCTTGCCGCCACCGGCGATCATCACCCGCCGCACCGGTGCATCCCGCAGGCGCAGGGCGTCCAGCACGCGGCGGATGTCGGCGGTGGCGGCCAGCACGAAGACCTCATCGCCCGGCTCGATGCGGGTGGCGCCATTGCACACCACACGCTGGTCGTTGCCATGCTCGTCCTGGCGGTAGATGGCGACAAAGCGCATCGGCACGTCGGGCACCAGCTGCGGCAGCTCGGAGATCACGTGCCGCACCATCGGCCCGCCGCCCACCACCCGCACCGCCAGCATGCTGACGGCACCGCCGGCGAATTCCAGCACCTGCAGCGCCTCGGGGTACTCGATCAGCTTGCGGATGGTGGCCGTGACCGATTCTTCAGGGCACAGCACCGCATCCACCGCAAAGCCGTCCGGCCCCAGCAGGGGGCTGCCCTGCTGCAGCTCGGCCGAGCGCAGCCGGGCAATGCGCGTGGGGATGCCGAACTGCAGGTGCGCCACCTTGCAGGCCACCAAGTTGGTTTCATCAGCGGGCGTGCAGGCGATCAGCATGTCGGCGTCGCGCGCGCCAGCGGCTTCCAGCACCGACGGCTGGATGCCATTGCCGGCCACGCCACGCAGGTCCATCCGTTCCTGCAGGCTGCGCAGGCGCTCGGGGCTGGTGTCGACGACGGTGATGTCGTTTTTCTCGCTCACCAGGCTCTCGGCCACGCTTTCGCCCACGCGGCCGGCGCCCAGGATGATGATGTTCATGGGCGGGCATCATACGAAGCAGCGCCATCCGTCGGCCGCTGCTGCAGTCTGTCGCAGATGGCTTGGCCTGGAACCGGCGCCGCCGCTATGGTGTGCTACATCAGCAACACACCGGATGCCTGCATGCAACCCTGGCACCAGCAACTGCCCATCTACCAGCAACTGGCCGACCAGCTGGCCGCCCGCCTGCTGGACGGTGAGCTCACCGAGGGCGAACCGATGCCGTCGGTGCGCAACCTGGCCAGCCGCTACCTGCTGAACCCGCTGACTGTCAGCCGTGCACTGCAGGCGCTGGACGAGGACGGCCTGCTGGAGCATCGCCGCGGCCTGGGCCTGTATGTGCGACCCGGCGCCCGCGACCGGCTGCGCCAGGCCGCGCGTCAGCGCTTCCTGGCCGATGAGTGGCCGGCTCTGCGCGCCCGGTTGCAGCGCCTGGGCATCTCTGAACACGACCTGGACTGGACCCTCTGACATGCAAGCCCTGATCGAGGCCCAAGGCCTGAACCTGCACTACGGCCGCAAGCAGGCCCTGGACGACCTGAGCTTTGCGGTGCAACCCGGCCGCGTGGTGGGCCTGCTCGGCCACAACGGCGCCGGCAAGACCACGCTGATGAAGGCGCTGGTGGGCCTGCACGCCGCCCAGGGCCGGCTGAGCGTGCTGGGCCGCGACCCGTTCCACGACCGTGTCGCCCTGCTGGAAGACCTGGCCTACATCCCCGACGTGGCCATCCTGCCGCGCTGGGCCACCGTGTCGCAGCTGATCACGCTGATGTCCGGCCTGCACCCGAAGTTCTCGGCCGACCGGGCCCGGGCGCTGATCCGCCGCACCAGCGTGGGCCTGGGCGACCCGGTGAAGAACCTCAGCAAGGGCATGGTGGTGCAGGTGCACCTGGCCCTGGTGGCCGCCATCGACGCCCGCCTGATGGTGCTGGACGAACCCACGCTGGGGCTGGACGTGCTGTCGCGCAAGGCGTTCTACGAGATGCTGATCGACGAGTGGTGCGACGGCCAGCGCAGCGTGTTGATCTCCACCCACCAGGTCGAGGAGATCGAGACCCTGCTGTCGGATGTGCTGATGCTCAACGAGGGCAGGCTGGTGCTGTCGCTGAGCCTGGAAGACATCGACCGCCGCTTCGTCGCGCTGGGGCACGACCCGGCCGCGGCCGACGCCATGGCCGCAGCCCACCCGCTGCTGCGCTACCGGGTGCAGGGCGGCAGTGCCGCGCTGTTCGACGGCGCGCCGCCGCCCGAGGTGGCGGCCCTCGGCCAGCGGCTGCGGCCCAGCCTGGTCGACCTGTTCGTGGCGCTGACGCGCCGCCCTGAAATCAACCGCACCCAGGAAGGCTGAGGCAACCCACCATGGACCGCATGTTCCGCTTTCGCACCTTGCTGCTGCGTGAATGGATGCAGCACCGCACCGGCTGGCTGGTGCTGATGGCCCTGCCCACGCTGCTGGTGCTGGGCCTGGGCCTGTTCGACGGCCAGGGCATCCAGGTGGGGTCCGCCGACGCGGGCGACCTGTCGGCGCTGCCCCTGGTGCTGCAGGCGCTGTTCTGGACACTCGCCACCGTGGCCGTGGCGCTGCTGCTGGTCAGCCTGACCGTGCTGGCGCAACTGCCCGGCCTGGCCCGGCGCGACCAGCAGGACCGGTCGATCGAGTTCTGGCGCTCGCTGCCCGTCAGCCATGCACAGGGTGTGGGCGCCACCTTGCTCATGCACCTGCTGCTGCTGCCGGCGGCCGCGCTGGCGGCCGGCCTGGTGGGCTCGCAACTGGTCGTGCTGGTGTCGGTGGTGCTGCACCACGGCCCGCTGGTCTGGCTGCAACTGCCCTGGGGCCAGTTGCTGCCCAGCCTGGGCCTGGGCGCGCTGCGGCTCATGCTGGGCCTGCTGCTGGCCGTGCTGTGGCTGTCACCGCTGCTGCTGCTGACGATGGCGGCCTCGGCCTGGCTCAAGCGCTGGGCGGTGCCGGTGGTCTCGGCGATCAGCCTGGTGGGCGTGTACTGGCTCGATGCCCGGCTGCCCATGCCGCTGGTCGGCCCGGCCTTCAGCCGCTTGGGCACCGAGGCGCTTTATGCGCTGGTGGCGCCCGATCTGTTCGACGGCCCCAGGCGCGTGGTGCAGAGCGAGCTGGGCCCCGCCGTCGCCGATCTGCCGATGGCTCTGCTGCAGGACGCCGGGCGGGTGCTGGCCAGTGCCGCGTCACCGGCCTTCCTGCTGGCCGTGGTCGTGGGCGCCCTGGGCTTCTGGCTGCTGGTGCTGCGCCGCCAGCGTGCCGATTGAGCAGGCGCTGCGGCGCCGGCCGCGCCGCAAGGCGCTGAATGCAAAGCGGCGTTGCCCGGGTGGGGCAACGCCGCAGTGCTTGTCTCCCCACCCCGCTCCGGGGCAGGCGCCCCGGCAGGCAGGTTCAGCGGGCGGGATCAGCCGTGCTTCTGGTCGAAGAACTGCTCGTCCTCGGTCGAGCCCTTCAGCGCGGCGGTCGACGCGTTGGCTTCGATCGTGGTGGTCACCGCGTCGAAGTAGCCGGTGCCCACCTCGCGCTGGTGCTTCACCGCGGTGAAGCCACGGTCGGCGGCTGCAAATTCCTTCTGCTGCAGCTCGACGAAGGCCGTCATGTTGTTGCGCGCATAGCCGTAGGCCAGGTCGAACATGCCGTAGTTCAGGCTGTGGAAGCCAGCCAGCGTGATGAACTGGAACTTGTAGCCCATGGCGCCCAGTTCACGCTGGAACTTGGCGATGGTGGCGTCGTCCAGGTTCTTCTTCCAGTTGAAGCTGGGGCTGCAGTTGTAGGCCAGCAGCTTGCCCGGGAACTTGGCGTGGATGGCGTCGGCGAACTTCTTGGCGAAGGCCAGGTCCGGCGTGCCAGTCTCGCACCAGATCAGGTCGGCGTACTCGGCATAGGCCAGGCCGCGGCTGATGGCCTGCTCGATGCCGTTGCGGCTGCGGTAGAAGCCTTCGACGGTGCGCTCGCCGGTGAAGAACGGCTTGTCGTTGTCGTCGACGTCGCTGGTCACCAGATCAGCGGCTTCGGCGTCGGTGCGGGCCAGCAGGATGGTGGGGGTGCCCATCACGTCGGCAGCCAGGCGGGCGGCCACCAGCTTGCTCACCGCGTCACGGGTGCTCACCAGCACCTTGCCGCCCATGTGGCCGCACTTCTTGGCGGCGGCCAGCTGGTCTTCGAAGTGCACGCCGGCGGCGCCGGCTTCGATCATGGCCTTCATCAGCTCGAAGGCATTCAGCACGCCGCCGAAACCGGCTTCGGCATCGGCCACGATCGGCGCGAAGTAGTCGACGTCGTTCTTGCCTTCGCTCCACTGGATCTCGTCGGCGCGCTTGAAGGTGGCGTTGATCTTCTTCACGACCTTGGGCACCGAGTCCACCGAGTACAGCGACTGGTCGGGGTACATCTCGCCATTGCTGTTGGCGTCACCGGCCACTTGCCAGCCGCTCAGGTAGATCGCCTTCAGACCGGCCTTGACCTGCTGCATGGCCTGGTTGCCCGTCAGCGCACCCAGGCTGTTGACGAACGGCTCGGTGTTGATCAGGTTCCACAGCTTTTCGGCGCCACGCTTGGCCAGCGTGTGCTCAATGTGCAGGCTGCCGCGCAGGCGCACCACGTCGGCGGCGGTGTAGCCGCGCTTGATGCCCTTCCAGCGGGGGTTCTCGGCCCAGTCCTTTTCGAGGGCGGCAATCTGTTGTTCGCGGGTGAGAGTGGTCATGGAAGCTCCTGGGAGTGACAAGGTTGAAACACGGAAACCGGCTGAACCGATGGCTCTAGCGTAACGGCGACGTGGGCGGCTGCCAAGACTTATGTCTTATAGAAGACTAAAAAGTTGTGTGAATGAAATCAACAACTTGCGGAGTTCATTCCATGTTGCGAAAAGCAATTCATGATGATGGAAGATTCTGCTGCGGCGCAGCATGCCGATATTTCACATCATGGAATGGGGTTTGCCCGATGTGAAAGATCGGGCCCTGCACAAGCTGTTGCATGCTCCACCCTTCATCCACCGCTGCGCGCGCCATGACGCACTTCGCCTTCCTGTCCCAGTCCACCTTCCTGCGCAGCCCTGCGCTGGCGATCGGCCAGCGCTTCGGCGTGGCCGGCATCGCCTGGGACGGCGCCGTCACCAACCGGGCCGGTGCACGGTTCGGCCCGCGTGCCATCCGCGAGGCCAGCCACATGCTGTGCGACGGAACGCACCCACACTTCGACGTGGCGCTGGACGGCGTGCTGGGCGATGCCGGCGACCTGCTGCTGCCCAACACCAGCCTGGCCGCCATGCGGTCGGAGCTCGAGATCCAGGCGCTGCCGCTGGTCACCAACCACCACATGGTGTGGCTGGGCGGCGACCACTCGGTGACGCTGAGCCTGCTGCGCGCCTACATGCGCCACCTGGGCCGCCCGCTGGCCGTGGTGCACTTCGACGCCCATTGCGACACCTGGACCGACCACTTCGGCGAGCCCAGCGGCCACGGCACCTGGGTCTACGAGGCCATGGCCGAAGGCCTGGTGCTGCCGGCCTGCTTCACCCAGATCGGCATCCGCTCGGCGGGCGAGCGCGCTGCACGGCAATACGTGGCGGATCAGGGCGGCCAGATCTTCACCGCCCGCAGCCTGCGCGGGCTGGAATCGCCAGCGCAACTGGCGCCGGTGCTGCAGGCCATCACCAGCCGGCTGGACGCCCATGGCAGCCCGCCGCTCTACATCAGCCTGGACATCGACTGCCTGGACCCGGCCTTCGCCCCCGGCACCGGCACGCCGGAGCCCGGCGGCCTGAGCACCAACCAGGTGCTCAGCATGCTGGAGGGCCTGGCCGCCCTGCCCTGCGTGGGCATGGACTGTGTGGAGGTGGCGCCGCCTTACGACCATGCCGAGCTCACCAGCAATGCGGCGGCGAATTTCGTCTGGACCTACCTCGCCGGCCAGCGCGCCCGCCAGGCTTGATCCTGCGCAAAGGCCGGCAGGCCGTGGTTGATTGAATGCATGGCATCGACGTTGCCAAGCCAGGAGGATCTGCCATGAATGCACAAGCCGTCACCCCGCGCACCCGCAGCCCGCGTGCCGCACGCCCGCCCGCGC
>JAGOBT010000155.1 GCA_017999135.1 Burkholderiaceae bacterium | reverse complement strand
GGATCGGCGCGGCCACCGTGGTGCCGCTGCGGTGGCCGTAGGGCACCAGGGCGCCGGCGGCGCGCATCTGGGCGTCGTCGTCGATGTCGGCCAGCGTGCCGACCACGCCGAAGGTGATGCCGGCGGCATCGAGCTTGACGCGCCAGGTGGCCAGGTCGTGCCGGGCGAAGCCCTCGTCGAAAGCAGCGATGATGGCGGCGTTGTGCAGGGTGCGGCTGTCGGCGCTGGCCAGACGCGGGTCGTCCTGCCAATGCGACAGGCCCAGCGCGGACAGCAGCGGACCCAGCTGGCGCGCCTCGTTCAGCACCACCAGGCTCAGCCAGCGGCCGCAGCGGCACTGGTAGATGTTGGACAGCGGGTTGGGCGTATGGCTGCGGGGCAGCCGGGTCACGTAGCGCACCCCGCTCAATTGCGCCTGCACCTGGATGGCGTTGGACCACAGGCCATTGGCCATCAGCGAGGTGCTGACCACGCCGCCGCGGCCGGTGCGCTCGCGCCGGTACAGCGCGGTGGCGATGGCGGCGAACAGCGTCACCGCGCTGGGATGGTCACCCATGCCGGGCACCGGGCGGGTGGGGGGCGCGGTGTGGTCGGCCCGCACCATGTCCATCAGGCCGGCGCGGGCCCAGTAGGCGGTGACGTCGAAGCCGCTCTTGGCGGCCTCGGGCCCGGTTTCGCCATAGGCGGTGAGCGAGGCCACCACCAGACGCGGATTCAGCGCCAGCAGGGTGTCGGCATCGATGCCCAGGCGGACGCGCACCGGCAATGGCAGGTTGGTGATGAACACGTCGGCCTGTGCGGCCAGCCGGTGCAGCACGGCCTGGCCGGCGGCTTGTTTCAGGTCGAGCACCAGGCTGCGCTTGTGGCGGCTGTTCAAGTCCCAGACGAAGTTGTTGTCGGCCTGGGCCGGGTCGGGCACCGTGCCCAGCGCCTTGTACAGGGCGCGGTGCGGGTCGCCGTCGGGCGGCTCGATCTTGACCACGTCGGCGCCCAGGTCGGCCAGCAGCGTGGCCGCCACCGGTGCAGCGATGAAGCTGGCGCAGTCCAGCACCTTCAGGCCCTGGAAAGGCAGCGGTTCGCCGGTGCTGTCGGGTTCGGTCACATGGGCTCCTGGACGCGGTGCGCACAGGGCGCCACGCATGGCCCGTGAGGCTGGGCCTGGCACCGCATGGTGTCAATCCGTGGCGACCGCCAGCGTCACCCGCAGGACACCCTGGGCCGTTGCCGGCGTGGTGTCACCCGAACGACTGCGGCACCGGGGCATCGGCCGCACAGTCGGCCCCGCACGATCTGCACAGCACCCACGGAGAGACACCCATGAACCAGCCCGCCAAGACCGCCTCGCCCTTCCTGCTCAGCCCGGACGATCCGCTGAACGATCTGCGCATGTCGGCCAAGGCCATGCCCCTGTACGAGCATGTCAAGCGCTTCATCGCCGAGGTCGTCAACCCGATGAGCGTGAAGTACGAGGAACTGGGCAAGAACCGCCATGGCGCCGACCGCTGGCAGTACGCCCCCGGCCAGCTGGAGCTGCTGAACGGCGCCAAGGCCGAGGCCAAGAAGCAGGGCCTGTGGAACTTCTTCCTGCCGGACGCCGAAACCGGCGAGGGCCTGTCGAACCTGGATTACGCCTACATCGCCAGCGAGCTGGGCAAGAACCCACTGGCCAGCGAGTGCATGAACTGCTCGGCCCCCGACACCGGCAACATGGAGGTGCTGGAGCGTGTGGGCACGCCGGCCCAGAAAGAGCAATGGCTGAAGCCGCTGCTGAACGGCGAGATCCGCTCGGCCTACGCCATGACCGAGCTGCACCATGCCTCGTCGGACGCCAAGAACGTGGCCACCAAGGCGGTGCTGGAAGGTGACGAGTGGGTCATCAACGGCGAGAAGCACTACATCTCGGGCGCCGGCTCGCCGCGCTGCAAGATCCTGATCACCATGGTGCGCACCAGCCCCGACGCACCCCCGCACAAGCAGCAGAGCATGATCCTGGTGCCCAAGGACACCCCGGGGGTCGAGATCGTCGGCGCCCAGCATGTGTTTGCCGAAGACCATGCGCCGCACGGCCACATGCACATCCGCTTCAACAACGTGCGCGTGCCGGCCAGCAACATGCTGCTGGGCGAGGGCCGCGGCTTCGAGATCAGCCAGGTGCGCCTGGGCCCGGGCCGCATCCACCACTGCATGCGCAGCATCGGCGCGGCCGAGAAGGCGCTGGACCTGATGGTCAAGCGTGGCGTCAGCCGCGAGGCCTTCGGCAAGAAGCTGGCCTGGCTGGGTGGCAACGTCGAGATCATCTCCCGCGCCCGCATCGAGATCGAGGCCATGCGCCTGATGGTGCTGAAGGCCGCCAAGGCGATGGACGTGCTGGGCAACCGCGAAGCCCGCATCTGGGTGCACATGGTCAAGGCCATGATCCCCGAGCAGGTGTGCAAGATCATCGACCAGGCCATCCAGATGCACGGCGCCCTGGGCGTGAGCCAGCACACCCCGCTGGCCCACATGTACGCCCAGCAACGCACCCTGCGCCTGGCCGACGGCCCGGACGAAGTGCACCACCTGGTGGTGGGCCGCAGCGAGATCCAGCGCATGGAAGGCAACATGGACGATGCCAGCATGCTGCAGGTGTTCCGCAACTGATGGGCCAGCCGACGGCAGCATCGCCCGGCGGTGGCCTGGCCCCGGGTGAGGCACTGCACGCCGGTCTGGACGACGGCTGGGTGCTGCCGGAACCCGAGGCGCGCCAGGCCATCCAGACGCGCAGCATGGTGTTTCGCAGCTTCCGGCGTGACGACGGGCTGATCGACATCGACGCCCGCTTCGCCGACACCCGGCCGTTCGCCTACGACAACGCCTTCCGCGGTGCGTGTGCCGAGGGGTCGGCGCTGCACCACATGCAGCTGCGCGTCACGCTCGATCGCAAGCGCACCATCGTGGCGCTGGTGTCGGCCATGCCCAGCACGCCCTACGGCACCTGCAGCAGCGTGCAGCCCAACTTCCAGCAGGTGGTCGGCCTCCACATGGGCCGCGGCTTCCGCAAGGCGCTGCGCGAGCGGCTGGGCGGCACCGACGGCTGCACCCACATCGTGATGCTGCTCGACACCATGGCCGCTGCAGCGGTGCAGGCCTTTGCGTCAGACAACTACCGCCCGCGTGACCCGGGTGAAGCCGAGCCGGTGCGGGTGTGGCGGATTGACGAACTGGTCGACACCTGCTGGTCCTACAAGTCCGACGGGCCGGTGATGACCCGGATGCGGGAGATGAACCAGGGTCGGTGAGGCGCTGCGCGGTCGAGGCCTTGCATGGCACATCGGCGCACGCGTCAATGTGCATATCGATGCAAATAAAGCGACAATCGGCGCCTAATATGCATCAATCTTTGCCCGCACTGCTGTTCCCGGAATACCGCCGCCGCGTGCTCGGGCTGCTGCTGCTGCGGCCGGATGAGGCGCTGCACGGGCGCGAGATCGCCCGCCGTACCGGCCTGCCCGCCGGCACCATCACGCGCGAGCTGGGCAAGCTGGCCGAGGTGGGGCTGCTCAAGCGCGAAAAGCGCGGTAACCAGCAGGTCTACAGCGCCGACACCAGCGGCCCCATCTTCACCGAACTGGCCAGCATCTTGCGCAAGACCTCGGGCCTGGCCGACGTGCTGGTGCAGGCACTGGCGCCGGTGGCCACGCAGCTGCGGGTGGCGTTCGTGTTTGGCTCGGTCGCCCAGGGGCGCGAGACTTCTGGGAGCGACATCGACGTGATGCTGATCGGCGACATCAGCTTTCGCCAAGCGGTGCAGCTGCTGCACCCCACGCAAGCCGTGCTGGGCCGCGAGGTGAACCCCAAGTTGTTCTCGACAACCGAGTTCAGTGCCAAGGCCTCCACTGAACCCTTCCTGGCAGATGTGCTGGCCAAGCCCAAGCTGTTCCTGATCGGAAACGCGCATGACCTTGAAGAACTTGCTCGGCATCAGCCTTGACGCCGTGCAGGCAGACAAGGGGTTCGTGGCCAAGCTGTTGGCTGCGGCGCAGCGCAACATCGCCGACGCACAACTGGCCGGCCTGAGCGCAGAGAACCGCTTCGACGCCGCCTACAAGGCCATCATGCAGGTGGCGATGGTGGCCTTGAACGCCAACGGCTTCCGCACCCTGACCAGCAAGCCCGGCCATCACCAGACTGCTATCCAGACACTGCAGCTCAGTGTGGGCCTGCCGCAGACCAAGGTGATCGTGCTCGACGCCCTGCGCAAGCAGCGCAACCTGTCGGACTACTCTGGCGACCTGATCCCCGACGCTGCTGCAGCCGAGTGCCTGACCAGCGCGCAAGAGCTGTTCAGCCACGTCCGCAGCTGGCTGCAGGCCAATCGGCCTGACCTGCTGTAGGTGCCAGAAGATGACGGAACAGCGCCACGGCCGTGGCGCTGTTGCGCCAAACCGCAGCCAGTCAGGCGGCATCGACCCCGTCACCACGGCAACCGGCGACGCTCAGCCGCGCTTCTCTAGCCGGTCCACCGCCGCCTCGGCCTGCGCCAGCGACTGCAGGATGCCGCGCTTCAGCCCGGCCATGTCCACGCCGTCGGTGCTCTTCTTGCCTTCCATGTAGCGGGCATAGACGCCGTGCACGATGGCGGCAGACTTCCAGCGGTTGAAGCCGATGTAGAAGTCCAGCCTGGACAGGTCGCGCCCGGTGCGGGCCGCATAGCGGTCGGCCAGCGCGGCACGGCTGGCAAAGCCGGGCTGGGCGGTGGGCGGGTCGCCACGCACCGCGGGCGGGTCGTCGGGCTGGGCCCACTGGTTCAGCGCATAGGCCAGGTCGGCCAGCGGGTCGCCCAGGGTGCTGATCTCCCAGTCGACCACTGCGGCGATGGTGCCGTCGGCACCCACCAGGGTGTTGTGCAGGCCGTAGTCGCCATGCACCACGCGGGCCGGGCCCTGGTCGGGCGTGTGTTCGAGGAAGTACTTCTGCAGTGCATGGGCGCGCGGATCGTCCAGCTGCGCGCCCTCGATCGACGCATTCCAGCTGCGGTACCAGGTCTTCAGCTGCCGCTCGATGTACGAGTCCTTCTTGCCCAGGTCACTCAGGCCCACCGCGTCGGGGTCGACCGCATGCAGGTCGGCCAGCACGTCGATGAAGCTGTGCGACAGCGTGATGCGCTTGTCCATCGGCGCCCAGCGGCGGGCGTCGTCGGCGTTGTAGAGCGGATGGCCGTCGATGTGGCCCATCACGTAGAAGTGCGCGCCGGTGACCGTCGGGTCTTGGCAGAAGCCCAGCGCCCGTGGCACTGGCACCGGCGTGGGCCCCAACGCACTGATCAGCGCCCATTCGCGGCCCATGTCGTGCGCCTTGGGCAGCAGGTCGCCCATCGGCGGGCGGCGGATCACCGCACGCTGGCCATCCGCATCCTCCAGCAGATACGTCAGGTTGCTGTGGCCGCCTTCCAGGCGCGTCCAGCGCAACGGCTGGCGCAGGCTGGGCACCTGGGTGGCCAGCCAGGCCTCGACGGCCTCGCGGCGGTAGCCGACCGGATCGGTGGTGGGGGCGGCGGGCGCGCTCATGTCATGCGCCCTTGAATTGCGCCTTGCGCTTTTCCAGGAAGGCCATGCCGCCCTCGCGGGCGTCGGCGCTGTCGGCGCATTGCGCCTGGTGCGCCGCCTCGGTGGCCAGCCCTTCCTCATAGGTCTGCGCCATCGCACGGATCAGGCCCTGGCGCATCAGGCTGTAGGCGCGGGTGGGGCCGTTGGCCAGGCGCTCGGCCAACGCCCCGGCACGGGCCATCAGTTCGGCATCGTCGACCGTGGCATGGATCAGGCCCCAGGCCTCGGCCTTCTCGGCGGGGATGCGCTCGCCGAGCATCATCATCTCGGTGGCGCGGGCCTTGCCGATCTGGCGGGCCAGCATCCAGGTGGTGCCACCGTCGGGCACCAGGCCGATGTTGACGAAGGCTTCCAGGAAGTAGGCGGACCTGGCCGCCAGCGTGAAATCAGCCGCCAGCGCCAGGCTGCAGCCGATGCCGGCCGCCACGCCGTTGACGGCAGTGACCACCGGCATGTCCAGCCTGGCCAGCGCCAGCATGGTCGGGTTGTAGTGCTGGGTCAGCGCCCGGAAGGTGTTGGCGCCGCGGCCACCAGCCGGCGCCTCGCCGCGGCCGGCCAGGTCGGCGCCGCTGCAGAAGGCGCGGCCCTCGCCGGTGATGAGCAGCGCGCGTGCGCCCAGGCCGGGCAACTGCTGCAGCGCGGCACGGATCTCGTCGAACATCTGCGGCGGTGCGGCATTCAGCCGCTGCGGCCGGTTCAGCGTGAGCGTGGCCACGCCGCCCTGCAGCGCCAGGCGGATGGTCTCGAAGGTGGGCAGGGCGTCGGTGCTCATGGCGGGTTCGGGTGGTGGAAGGTGGTGACCGGCAGGGTAGGCGGGGCGACAGTCGGCATCTGTCACCAGATGGACTGTGATCGCCTGGGGCGCATGCCCACAATCGGCGCCTTCCCTCACCACTGCCGGAGACTGGCCATGACCGAAGCCCTCATCATCGACGCCTGCCGCACGCCGCGCGGCATCGGCAAGCAGGGCAAGGGCGCCCTGGCCGACATGCATCCGCAGCACCTGGCCGCCAGCGTGCTGAAGGCCCTGGCCGAGCGCAACAACCTGAAGACCGCCGAGGTCGACGACATCATCTGGGGCACCAGCACCCAGAAGGGCGCCCAGGGCAACGACATGGGCCGCATGGCCGCGCTGGACGCCGGCTACGACGTCAAGGCCAGCGGCATGACGCTGGACCGCTTCTGCGGCAGCGGCATCACCACGGTGAACCTGGCCACCGCGTCCATCATGGCCGGCATGGAAGACCTGGTGATCGCCGGCGGCTGCGAGATGATGAGCCTGACGGCCACCATGCGCGACGGCCCGGGCTTCATGGACGCCGGCAATGTGCGCCTGCGTGCCAAGCACCCGCAAAGCCACCAGGGCGTGTGCGCCGACGCCATCGCCACGCTGGAAGGCATCCCGCGCGAGGCGCTGGATGATCTGGCCCTGGTCAGCCAGCAGCGTGCCGCGGCAGCCATTGCCGGCGGGCACTTCAAGAAGAGCGTGATCCCGGTCTACAAGGCCGACGGCAGCCTGGCGCTGGACCGCGAGGAGTTCCCCCGCCCGCAGACCACCCGCGAGGGCCTGGCGGGCCTGAAGCCGGCCTTCACCCAGATGGCCGATGTCGATCTGGATGGCCAGGGCACCACCTACCGCCGGCTGATCACCGCCAAGTACCCGGATCTGGACATCCAGTTCGTGCACCATGCCGGCAACTCGTCGGG
>JAGOBT010000154.1:1597-7346 GCA_017999135.1 Burkholderiaceae bacterium | reverse complement strand
TGGGTCAGCGCCTGCACCATCACCACCGGCCCGGGGCGGCCGGAGTCGAACCGGTGCACATAGGGCACGCCGGTGTTGCCCGCAGCGAAGGGGCGGATGTCGGGGGCTTGCAGTTCGATCGGGGGCAGGGTGGCCATGTGGGGGCTTCGAGAGGGCATCAGGCGCTGCGGTTCAGCCGCAGCACGGGCCAGCCGCGGGCCTGGGCCTCGGCCAGCAGGCGGTCGTCGGGGTCGACGGCCGTGGGGTGGCCGACGGCCCGCAGCAGCGGCAGGTCGTTGGCGGAATCGCTGTAGAAGTGGGCACCGGCCAGGGCCTGGACGCGGGCCGCGTCGTCCAGACCACGGTCGGCCAGCCAGGCATGCAGGCGCTGCACCTTGCCTTCGCGCATGTTCAGCACGCCTTGGGTGCGGCCGGTGTACAGGCCGGCCGCCAGCGCGGCTTCGGTGGCGATCAGGTGCGGGATGTCGAGCGCAGCCGCTGTCAGCTCGGTGATCACCCGGTTGGTGGCGGTGCTCATCACCAGGGTGTGGCCGGCCGTGCGGTGACTGGCCACCAGGGCGTGGGCCGCTGCGGGGATGCGGGGCAGCACCTCCTGCTGCAGGAAGCGCTGGCGCCACGGCGCGCAGAAGGCCGGGCTGCGCCCGCCCAGCGTGCTGACGTAGAACAGCGAGAAGGCCGGCGCCGACACCGTGCCGCTGCGGTAGTCGGCCTCCATGCGGGCGTTCAGCGCCAGCTGGTCGGGCGGCAGCAGGCCCTGCGCCACCAGAAACTGGCACCACAGCACGTCGCTGTCGCCGGTCAGCAGCGTGTGGTCCAGGTCGAAGATGGCCAGCGTGCTGGTCATGGTGCGGCGCCCGGTGCCGCCAGCAAGGCGGTGGCACTGTCGTCCTTCAGGCCGACACCGGTGAGGCGCCGCCGCAGGGCCTCAGTGGCCAGCCAGGCCAGGCGCTGGGCGGCCACGGCGGGTGGCAGGCCTTCGGGCCGGATGTTGCTGACGCAGTTGCGCTGGGCATCGTGGCAGCCGACCCGTGGCCCATGGGTGAGGTAGGCGCCCAGGCTGTCGGGCGAACTGAGGCCCGGCCGCTCGCCCAGCAGCACCAGCACCAGCCGGGCCTGCAGCAGCGCGCCGATCTCGTCGCCCAGCGCCACACGGGCCTGGGTGGCGATGACCGGCGGCGCCAGCGTGAGGCGGCCGTCCAGCGCGGTGCGCAGGGCCTGCAGCACCGGCACTGCATGGCGCTGCAGCGCCACGGCCGACAGGCCGTCACCCAGCACCACCGCCAGGTCCACCGGGCCGGCGGCCCCGGCCTGCAGCACATCGGCGCTGTCGGGCGCCAGGCGGCGGCCGAAGTCGGGCCGGCGCAGGTAGACCGTGCGGTTGGCGGCACGGCTGTGCACCACCGTGCTGGCCCAGCCGGCGCTGGCCAGGTCCGCCTGCAGGGCGGGCACGTCCAGCGCCACATGCACCGCATCGCGCGCCTGGGCGTGGGCGGCGGCAAAGCGCAGCAGCTCGTGGGTGGGCAGGGCCGCGCCGCTGCGGCCCAGGGCGATGCGGGCCGGCGTGTGGCGGCGCAGCGCGGCCCAGGGGTCGGCCGGGGGCTGGGGGCCGGTGGGCAGGTCACTCATGCGGATGGCCCATCCAGCAGCGGGCTGAAGCCCTGGGCCAGCGCAGGCCGGCCGGCGGCGGGCCGCAGCCGGCCCTGGCCATCGGTCAGCCCCTGGCGCTGCAGCCAGGCTTCGAACTCTGGGGCGCGCTGCAGGCCCAGCAGCTGCCGCACGAACAGCGCGTCGTGGAACGAGGTGCTCTGGTAGTTCAGCATCACGTCGTCCGCACCCGGCACGCCCATCATGAAGTTCAGCCCCGCGGTGGCCAGCAGCACCAGCAGGGTGTCCATGTCGTCGCTGTCGGCATCGGCATGGTTGGTGTAGCAGATGTCGCAGCCCATCGGCAGGCCCAGCAGCTTGCCGCAGAAGTGGTCTTCCAGCCCGGCGCGGATGATCTGCTTGCCGTCGGCCAGGTACTCGGGCCCGATGAAGCCGACCACGGTGTTGACCAGCAGCGGCCGGTAGCGCCGCGCCACCGCATGGGCACGGGCCTCCAGCGTCTGCTGGTCCACGCCGTGGTGGGCATTGGCCGACAGCGCGCTGCCCTGGCCCGTCTCGAAGTACATGCAGTTGTCGCCCAGCGGTCCGCGCCGCAGCGCCAGCGCGGCGGCATGGGCTTCGTCCAGCAGCGCCAGGTTCAGGCCGAAGCTGGTGTTGGTGGCCTGCGTGCCGCCAATGCTCTGGAACACCAGGTCCACCGGCGCGCCCTGGTCGATGGCCTGCAGGGTGTTGGTGACATGGGTCAGCACGCAGCTCTGCGTGGGCACCTGGTGGGTGTGGATCAGGCCATCCAGCAGGTGCAGCAGGTCGACCAGGGCCGGCACGCTGTCGGCGGCGGGGTTGATGCCGATCACCGCATCGCCCGCGCCGTACATCAGGCCATCCAGGATGCTGGCCGCGATGCCGGCCGGGCTGTCGGCCGGGTGGTTGGGCTGCAGCCGCACCGCCAGGTGGCCGGGCAGGCCGAGGGTGTTGCGAAAGCGCGTGACCACGTTCACCTTGCGCGCCACCGCGATCAGGTCCTGGTTGCGCATCAGCTTGCTGACCGCGGCCACCATCTCGGGCGTCAGGCCCGGTGCCAGCGCGGCCAGTACCGGGGTGGTGGCGGCGTCGCCCAGCAGCCAATCACGGAAGCCACCGACGGTGAGGTGGGCCACCGGCGTGAAGGCGCCGGCACTGTGGCTGTCGATGATCAGGCGGGTGATCTCGTCGGCCTCGTAGGGCACCACCGCTTCGTGCAGGAAGGTGGCCAGCGGCAGATCGGCCAGGGCGATGCGGGCAGCCACGCGTTGGGCGGCGCTGTCGGCGGCGATGCCCGCCAGTTCGTCGCCTGAGCGCAATGGCGTGGCCTTGGCCAGCAGCGTGGCCAGGCTGTGAAAGTGGAAGGTCTCGCTGCCGAGGCTGGCGCGGTAGGGCATGGCGGCAGTGTGCCAGCGTGTCTGGCCTGACCTCAGGCCGGCGCGGTGGGGATGCCCATCTCGCGCAGCGTCTCGCCCACGGCGTTGACGGCCTGCTGCATCTCCAGGCTGCCGATGGCACCGATGCAGCCGACGCGGAAGGTGTCCACCGTGGTCAGCTTGCCCGGATAGAGCATGAAGCCGCGCCGCTTGGCCGCCTGGTACAAGCGCTGGAAGTCGTAGGCCGGATGTTCCGGCGCATGGAAGGTGACGATGATCGGCGCCTGGTGCTCGGGTTTCAGGAAGGGCCGCAGGCCCAGCTGGCGCATGCCCGCGACCAGCGTGGCGCAGTTGGCGGCATAGCGCGCCAGCCGTGCGGGCTGGCCGCCTTCCTCGACGAACTGGGTGATGGCCTCGGCCAGCGCCACCACCACATGCGTGGGCGGGGTGAAGCGCCACTGGCCGGTCTTCTCCATGTACTGGTGCTGGTCGTGCAGGTCCATGGCCAGGCTCTGGCTGTGGCCGGCGCAGCCGTCCAGCACCGCCTTGCGCACGAACACGAAGCCCATGCCCGGCACGCCTTCCAGGCACTTGCCGCTGGCGGCGATCAGCGCGTCGAAGCGCACCGTGCGGGCGTCGATCGGCAGCGCGGCAAAGCTGCTCATCGCGTCGACGATCAGGCCTTTGCCGTGCCGTTCACACACCGCCGCCACATCGGCCAGCGGGTTCTCGACGCCGGCGCCGGTCTCGCAGTGGATCAGCACCACGTGGGTGATGCTGGCATCGGTGCGCAGGTGGTCGTCGAGCACCGCGGGCGACACCGGCGCGTCTTCGGCAAAGGCCACGGTGGTGACGCGTCGGCCCATCATCTGGGTGAGCTTGCCAGCGCGCTTGCAGTAGGCGCCGTTGTCCAGCACCAGCACATGGCCGTCCTTCGGCACCACGGTGGCCACAGCGGCTTCCACGCTGAAGGTGCCGCTGCCCTGCAACGGCACCACCACATGGGTGCCGTGGCCGTGCACGATGTCGAGCAGGCGGTGGCGCACGCCGGCGGTGACGGCGTTGAAGTCGGCGTCCCACGAGCCCCAGTCGTGCAGCATGGCCAGCTTGGTGCGCAGCGTGGTGGTCAGCGGGCCTGGGGTGAGCAGGATGCGGTCGCGGTCCATGGTGCAGGTCTCCTTGTCTTGTTCAGGCACGCCATGCCTGGTTTCTTCGATCGACGGCCCAGGCCAGCGCGCTGAAGGCCAGCATCGCCAGGCTGCTGGCGGCGGTGATCAGCACCGCACAGGCAGCGGCGGCGCCCATCTCGCCGGCTTCGTCGAGGTTCAGGATGGCAATCGCCGCCACCTTGGTCTCGGGCGAATACAGGAACACCACCGCCGAGATGGTGGTCATCGCGTTGATGAAGAAGTAGCGGGCGATGTCGATCATCGCCGGCGTGCAGATCGGCAGCGTCACCCGCCGCAGCGTCACCCACCACGGCACCTTCAGGCTGGCGGACACGGCCTCGAACTCGGCGTCGAGCGCCTTCAGCGCCGTCACCGCCGTCAGGTGGCCGGTGGTGTAGAAGTGGGCGATGGTGCAGACGGTCAGCAGCGCCATCGTGTGGTACAGCCCGCCCAGCGGGTTGCCTGGCGCGTTGAAGAAGAAGATGTAGCCCAGGCCCAGCACGAGGCCGGGCACGGCCATCGGCAGCATGGCCAGCAGGCGCACTGCGCCGCGCAGGCCGCCAGCGCCCTGCGTCTTCTCCAGCAGATAGGCGCCGGCAAACACCAGCGCGGTGCCGAACACGGCGGTGCCGGCCGCCATCGTCAGGCTGTTGACGAAGGCCGTGCCCACCTCGGCATCGACCAGGCCCATGGTGTAGTGGTTCAGCGTGGGCGCCAGGTTGTAGGGCCAGAAGCTGGCGAAGGACGCGAACACCGCCATGCCCATCATCGCCAGCACCAGAGCGGCGATCAGCAGGCAGTAGACCGTGGCCAGGCCGTCGCGCCAGGCCTTGGGCCGCGGCCTGTAGGGCACCGCACGGGCGGTGAGCAGCGCAGTCTGACGCCCGGCCACCCAGCGGTCGACCGCGAAGGTGAACACCGCCGGCGCCAGCAGCAGCAGCGCCACCACCGCGCCCTTCTGAAAATCCTGCTGGCCGATCACCAGCTTGAACACGTCGGTGGCCAGCACATTGAAGTTGCCGCCGATCACCTTGGGAATACCGAAGTCGGTGATCACCAGGGTGAAGCTGACCAGCGCCGCCGAGATCAGGCCGTACTTGGCGCCCGGCAGCGTGATGGTGAAGAAGCGCCGCCACGGCCGTGTGCCCATCGCGGCGGCGGCCTCGTAGAGCCGGCCGTCGGCCGCGCCCAGCGCGGTGATCAGGATCATCAGCGCATGCGGAAACACCGCAAAGCATTCGGCCACCACGATGCCCGGCGCGCCATAGATCTGGTGAATGCCCACCGCCTGCATCGCGTCCTTGAGCACGCCCTGGTTGCCGAACCAGTAGATCAGCGAGATGGCCGACAGCAGGCTGGGCGCCAGCAGCGGCAGCAGCGTGATGCCGCGGAACAGCGGCTTGAAGCGCATGCGGCTGCGCTGCAGCGCATAGGCAAAGCCGAAGGCCAGCGGGATGACGATGACCGTGACCAGCGCCGACACCCACAGGCTGTTGGCCAGCGAATCCAGCAGCGACGGTGTGCGCGCATAGGCGATGAAGTTGGCCAGGCCGACGAAGCGGCCGCTGGCGTCTTCCA
>JAGOBT010000154.1:0-1497 GCA_017999135.1 Burkholderiaceae bacterium | reverse complement strand
ACCCGCAGCCGCTCGGGCAGCAGCTTCAGTGGCAGGCTGCTGCCCACGGCCAGCGCCTGCTCCGACAGGAAGTTCAGCGACAGCACCACCTGCAATGCCTGGTCGCCCAGCGCATCGGCCTGCACCGTCACCAGGCAATAGGCGCCCAGGAACTCGATGGCCTGGATCTGTGCATCAAACACATGCGGCTCGCCCGGGGCGATGGGTCGGGCCAGCACGTCCTCGGGCCGCAGGTAGACGGTGACATCGCGCCCGGCGGCGCCGGCGTGGCCCACCGGGATGCGGTGCTGGCCGATCTGCAGCACACCGCCATCGGCCGTGCACGCCGGCAGGGCGTTGATGCGGCCGACGAAATCGGCCACGAAGGCGCTGGCCGGCTCACGGTACACCTGCAGCGGCGTGCCCACCTGCTCGATCACGCCGTGGTTCATCACCACGATGCGGTCGGCCACGCTCAGCGCCTCTTCCTGGTCGTGCGTCACCATGATGGTCGTGACCCCCAACTGGCGCTGCAGGCGCTTGATCTCCTGGCGCAACTGCACCCGCACGATGGCATCCAGTGCCGACAAGGGTTCGTCCAGCAGCAGCAGGCCCGGCGAGGTGGCCAGCGCCCGCGCCAGCGCAATGCGCTGCTGCTGCCCGCCTGACAGCTGCGCCGGGTACTTGCTCTCGCTGCCCGGCAGGCCGACCAGGGCCACCAGCTCACGCACCCGCGCCGCGATCTCGGCCTTGGGCGCCTTGCGGTTCACCAGCCCATAGGCCACGTTGTCGGCCACGCTCAGGTTGGGAAACAGCGCATACGACTGGAACACGATGCCGTAGTCGCGCTGTGCCGGCGGCAGGGTGGAGATGTCGCGTCCGCCCTGTCGGATGCGGCCGGCCGTCTGCCCCTCCAGCCCGGCGATGATGCGCAGCAGCGTGGTCTTGCCGCAGCCCGACGGGCCCAGGAAACAGATGAATTCGCCCTGGGGAATCTGCAGGTCGATGCCCTTCAGGGCCTGGAAGCTGCCGAATGCCTTCGTGATGCCTTCGAGCTGGAGGTAAGGAACCACGGCGTGCAGTTGGCGTCGACGGTGAAGATGCTCAGACCCAGCAAGCGGCCGCCGCGGAACCGGCTCTGCCGAGCCGCTGGCGGCGCCCCCTGGGGGGAGGCGGCCGCAGACCGCTTCGGGGGGGACTATTTTTTCGGTTCGCTCTTCGCGTTGTAGCGTTTGGTCCACTCGGCCAGCACCCGCTCGCGGTTCTCGGCGGCCACGTTGAAGTCCATCTTCACCAGGCGGGCCTCGTAGTCCTTGGGCACGTTGGCCAGCGGTGCGGCCACGCCGGGCTGGGCGGTGATGGCGAAGTTCTTGCCGTAGAGCAGCATTGCGTCCTTGCTGCTGGCCCAGTCGGCCAGCTTCTTGGCGGCGTCGAGCTTCTTGGTGCCCTTGTGGATGGCAAACGCTTCCAGGTCCCAGCCCAGGCCTTCCTTCGGGAACACCAGGTCGATCGGTGCGC
>JAGOBT010000153.1 GCA_017999135.1 Burkholderiaceae bacterium | reverse complement strand
GGTCATCTCGGTGTCTCCACACCAGTTGCCGGCGCTCGAGCAACTGCCAACGCAGAGAAGGGATACCTGGCGGGGCTTTCGGCAGACCAGCAGAGGGTACTGGGCGCCTTGACCTCGGAGCAGTTGGTGCGCGCCGGATGTCGCAGACGGCAGCGCACCTGGTGGACCACGTCATCCCGCACGTGCCGGTGCGGCAATGGGTGCTGTCGCTGCCGATTCCGCTGCGCTTGCTGCTGGCCGCGCAACCCGAGCTGGTCACGCCGGTGCTGCAGGTGGTGCAGCGCGTGATTGCGCGCCATCTGCTAGATGCTGCCGGGCTCGAGGCCGACGAAGGCCATGGCGGCGCGGTCACGCTGATACAACGCTTCGGCTCGGCGGCCAACCTCAACATACATCTTCACGGCCTACTGCTGGACGGGGTATACCGTTGCGGCGCCGATGGCGTGCCGCAGTTCGTCGAAGCGGGCTCGCCCACCGACGACGAGGTGCATGCGCTGCTGCAGGCGATCATCACCCGGCTGATGAAGCTGCTCACGCGCCGGGGTGTGCTGATCGAGGACATGGGTCAGACCTACCTGGCCGAGCCCGATGACGACGGTGAGGAGGCGCGCACGCTGCGGCCACTTCAGGCGGCAGCCATCACCTACCGCATCGCCTTCGGTCCTCGCGCCGGACAGAAGGTGCTGACCCTGAGGGGTGCGATGCCGCGCGAGACCACGGCACGCCAGGCCCTGTGCGCCGACATCGACGGCTTCAGCCTGCACGCCGCAGTACGGGTGGAAGCGCACGACCGCAAGCGGCTGGAACAGCTGTGCCGCTACACCACCCGCCCGGCGCTTTCCGACGAACGGGTGCAGCTCAACGCCGCCGGGCAGGTGGAACTGAAGCTCAAGACACCCTGGCGCGACGGCACCACGCATCTGGTGCTGAGCCCGCTGGAGTTCATGCAGCGGCTGGCGGCGCTGGTGCCGCGGCCGCGGCTGCACCTCATCAGGTTCCACGGCGTGCTGGCGCCGAACGCCAAGCTGCGGGCGCTGGTGGTGCCGCAAGGCCCGCCAGCGCAAGCACAGGTGGCAACCGAGGCCGCCGCCGCCGAGTGCGAAGTCCAGACCGTCCAGGTCCGGCCGCACCACATCAGCTGGGCGCGGCTGCTCAAGCGCGTGTTCGACATCGACATGCAGCACTGCCCGAACTGCGGCGCCGGGGAACTGAAGATCATCGCGGCCATCCTGGAGCGAGCGGTCATCGAGAAGATCCTCAGCCATCTGGGGCTGGATCCGCAGCCGCCACCCCGGGGACGGGCGCGCGAGGCAGGGCAAGACTGAAGCTGCCTGAGCCGCGCCGGCCGTCACAAACACCTCGCCCCAGGCCCTCAGGCTGCCCTGCCAGCGGCAGCCAGGATGGCGCTGCGCCGCATGCCGGGGCGATGCCCACGGACTCAGGGTCAACCCTGATACCAAGGCCCAGCGCGCCCCGAGCGATCCGTCAGGGGCCAGGCCGAATCACGACAAGACGATGTCGCAGCCGTCAGTTCCAAGCCATCCAGGCCGGTATCGGCCGGCCACCCATGCATCAGTCGGGCTTTCCAGAGGCCAGAGGCAGGCCAGAGGCCGTTTGAAATTCCTATGCGCTCTCCATCGGGTCGTGCTCGACCCAGCCGGGCTGCGGAAAGTGCTGCGTCAGCTCGCGCTGCGCCATCGCGACGATGCGGCCCTGCGCATCGAAGACGATGCTGCGCGAGCTGGAGGTGCCCTGGTCCAGCGCGAGGATGTGGCTCATCTTGTCTCCTGCGAACCTCGATCGGGCAATCTAACCGACATTCGCGCGCCGGCGCTGGCGCCCCGTCTCAACGACCGGCGATGGACTTGATGAAGTCGATGGCCAGTTTGGCGATCAGTGCCTTGTCGTTGTCGATCGTGGCCACGTGGTACGAGTTCTCCAGCCAGGCCATCTCCACCCGGTTGGCGCCCACCTTGGCGGCGATCAGCGGGCCGTTGGTCGGGCTGACGACGTGGTCCTCGCGCGCGGTGATCACCAGCGTCGGGCACTTCACGCGCGGCAGCAGGTCGTGCGTGGCCGCCATCAGCGCATAGACCTGGCGGAAGGCCACCACCGGCACCTCGGCATAGGCCAGTTCCTTGCTGTTCGGGTCCTTGATGTCCGAGCCGATGCCGGGCACGGTGTCCGGCAGGCCGCGGCCGAAGGCCAGGCCGGCCATGTCGGGGCTGGACAGCTGCACCGCGGCGTTGATCGGAATCGCGCCCTTGATGAGGTCGGCATGCTTGGCCGCGGTGTGCAGCGTCAGCGTGCCACCCATCGACAGGCCGGTCATGTAAATCTGCGAGCAGTGCTTGCGCAGCTCGTCCAGCGCCTGCTCGACCGATTCCACCCAGTCGGCCGCGGTGCTGCGCGCCATGGCCGCCGGCGACACGCCGTGGCCCTTGAGCCGCGGGCCGATCACGGTGTAGCCGGCGCCGTGCAGCTGCTCGCCCAGGTAGCGCATGCTCTGCGTGGTGCCGGTAAAGCCGTGGCACACCAGCACGCCGATGTCGTTGCCCTTGAAGAAGAAGGGCTCGGCGCCGGCAAGGATGGGTTCGTCGCTCATGAAGTGCTCCAGGTTGAAGGAAGAAGGGCCTACTTGCGGTTCAGGCTGTAGGCCAGCGCCGCGGCCGCGATGATCGCGCCCTGCAGCATCAGCCGGCCGGGTTCGCCCAGGCCCAGGCTGGTGAGAAAGTTGAACAGGAAGGTCAGCATGAAGGCCGCCACCGCCGGGCCGGCCATGCCGCCGCGGCCGCTGCCGAAGTTGACGCCGCCCAGGATGGCCGCGGCCAGCGAGTTCAGCGCCAGGTCCTGGCCGAGCGTGATGCTGCCCTTGCCGACGAAGCCCACCAGGATGAAGCCGCACAGTACCGAGATCAGCGCCGAGGCCACGTGGCCGAGGAAGATGACGCGCAGGTGCGGAATGCCCGACAGCGCCGCGGCCTGCGGGTTGGCGCCCGTCGCGTCGAGGTAGCGGCCGAACACCGTGCCGCGCAGCAGCAGCGCGGCCGGCAGCAGCACGGCCAGCCACACCAGCACCGGTACGGGGATGCCCAGCAGGCGCAGCCGCGCCAGCTCGCGCAGGAACTCCGGTGCGTCGCCGGGGGCGCGTTGCTGCGACAACGCCACCACGCAGCCCGTCAGGATCATCGACGTGGCCAGCGTGACGATCATCGCCGACGCACGCGCCTTGACGATCAGCGCACCGTTGACCACGCCGACCACCAGCCCCAGCGCCACGCACGCCACCATCGCCACCGCGTCGGAGATCGGGAAGTAACCGCTGGTCAGCAGGTAGGACACGGCAACGATCACGCCGCCGGACGACAGGTCGATCGAGCGACCGCGCATCACCAGCGACTGGCCGATCACCGCCAGCCCCAGCGGCGCGGCCTGGCGGGCGATCAGCGGCAGCAGCATCGCCGATAGCAGCTGCGGGCGCATCACGGCGGCCAGCATTAGCAGCACCGCCAGCCCGGCATAGGCCGGCGGCAGCGCCAGCAGCGCGGCGGCCCAGCGGCGCGCGCGCGGTGCGGCCGGCGCCGCCGCGGAAGACAGCCCGGCCTTCACAGCCCCACCACCTTTCTGCGCTGCGCACACACCGCCGCCAGCAGCAGCAGGCCGGTGAGGGTGCCGCGCAGGAAGGGCGAGATGCCCAGCAGGTTGATGCCGTTGGTGATCAGCCCCAGGCTCAGCGCGCCGGTGACCACGCCCAGGATGCTGCCCACCCCGCCGGTCAGCTGGATGCCGCCCAGCGCCACCGCGGTGACCGACTCCAGGCCGAAGGCCGCGCCCATCGCCGGGTCACCGGAGGACACGCGCGCCGCCAGGTAGATGCCCGCCACCACCGCCAGCAGGCTGCAGACCACATAGGCCGACACCACCACCGCCACGGCACGCACGCCGTTGAGGTGCGCGCTGCGTGCATTGGCGCCGACGGCGAAGATGTGCAGCCCCAACCGCGTGCGGTGCAGCAGCAGGTACACCGCCAGCGCGCAGGCGGCGCACCACAGCAGCGGCCGCGGCACGCCCCACAGGTTGCCGTTGGCCAGCGCGCCCAGCACGGGGGGCACCGCACCGCCGGGGATCGGCAGCAGCAGGTAGGCCAGGCCCTGCAGGAAGGTCATCGTGCTCAGCGTCATCACCAGCGGGTGGATGCCGGCGACGGCGACGCCCAGGCCGTTGACCAGGCCGACGCACAGGCCCAGCGCCAGCGCCAGCGTCACGCCCCACAGCGGGTCGGCCTGCGTGGCCACCAGGCAGCCGGCCAGGCTCATCACGCTGCCCACCGACAGGTCGATGCCGGCCACCAGCGCGACCACCATCTGGCCCAGGCTGACGATCAGCAGCGCGGCGATCTGCCCGCTGACGTTGACCAGGTTCTGCGTTGCCAGAAAGCTGGGCGCGGCCAGCGCCAGCAGGGCGAACAACAGCAGCGGCAGGCCGACGGTGTAGCGGCTGCTGCCGGAGCGGAAACTGTTCATGCCGTGACCTCCAGCGCGCTCGGCTGCTTGGATTCGGCGCCGTCGACCAGCGCCAGTGCGAGCAAGGCCTCTTCGGTGGCGCCTTCGGCCGGCACGTCGCCGACGATGCGGCCGGCCCGCACCATCAGGATGCGGTCGCACAGGCCGATCAGCTCCAGCAGGTCGGACGACAGCGCCAGCACCGCGCCGCCGCGCTGCACGAAGCCGCGCAGCAGTCCGTAGATCTCGGCCTTGGCGCCGACGTCGACGCCGCGTGTGGGCTGCTCGACCAGCAGCGTGTCGATGCCGGCGGCCAGCCAGCGCCCGATCATCACCTTCTGCTGGTTGCCGCCCGACAGGTCGCCCACCGGCTGCACCAAGTCGCGCGAGCGCAGCTGCAGCTGCTGCGCCATCTGTTCGATCACGCCGCGCTCGCGCGGCGCGCGGCGCATCAGCCCCAGGCCGCGCAGCAGGCCGAGGCGGATGTTGTCGGCGATCGGCAGCTCCAGGTACAGCCCTTCGAGCTTGCGGTCCTCGGGCACCAGGCCCACGCCGTGGCGCACCACCTGCTCCACGCCGTGGCGCGGATCGAAAGGCTGCACCCGGCCTTCACGGTCGTGGCGCACGATGTCGCAGCTCACCGGCGGCAGCGCGCCGGCCAGCGCGCGGATGATCTCGCGCTGGCCCTGGCCTTCCAGCCCGCCCATGCCGACGATCTCGCCACGGCGCAGCAAAAGGCGCGCGTTGGCGGCGCCGGGCAGCGGCGTCAGCTCGCGCACCTCCAGTGCGGCCGGGCCGGGCGCGGTGCCGTCGCGCGGCGGAAACAGCGCCTGCAGCGAGCGGCCGACCATCAGCGCGATCAGCCGGTCGTGCGTCAGCGCCTCGATCGGTTCGGTGCAGACCCAGCGCCCGTCCTTCAGCACCGTCACCGTGTCGCAGAAGCGGAAGATCTCGTCGAGCCGGTGGCTGATGTAGAAAACCAGCTTGCCCTGCGCCTTCAGCGCGCGCAGCAGCTGCTCCAGCTTGTCGACCTCGGCCCGGTTCAGTGGCGCGGTCGGTTCGTCGAAGATGAACACCGAGGCATCGGCGCTCACGCCCTTGGCGATCTCCACCAGTTGCTGCTCGCCGATGCTGAGGCTGCCGCAGGGGCGTTGCGGATCGAGCGCGATGCCGATGCGCGCCAGCACGTTGGCCGCGTCGGTCAGCATCGCCGCGCGGTCGACCAGGCCGTGGCGCGTGGGCTCGCGCCCGAGCAGCAGGTTCTCGGCCACCGTCAGGTTCGGCAGCACCGTCAACTCCTGGAAGACGGTGGAGATGCCTGCGGCACGCGCGGCGGCCGGGTCGCGCAGATGCACCGGCCGGCCGCCGATGTGCAGCTCGCCCGCATCGGGCTGGTGCACGCCGGCCAGCAGCTTCATCAGCGTCGACTTGCCGGCGCCGTTCTCGCCGGTGAGGGCGTGGATCGAGCCGGCGTGGCCACTGAGGTTCACGTCCTGCAGCGCGGCGGTGGAACCGAAGCGCTTGCTGATGCCGCGTGCGACGACGAGCGCTTCGGCGCCGGAAGAGGGCAGCGACATGGACGGCGCTTCAGCGGCGG
Source organism: Burkholderiaceae bacterium (assembly GCA_017999135.1). Taxonomy (GTDB): domain Bacteria; phylum Pseudomonadota; class Gammaproteobacteria; order Burkholderiales; family Burkholderiaceae_C; genus Pseudaquabacterium. The sequence goes on along the minus strand of JAGOBT010000153.1, from coordinate 1,251 downwards.
AAGGTTTCCTTGAGCGTGGCGTCCGGCAGCGTCGACGGCATCCAGTAGGCGTCGTTCAGGTCGGGGCGGAAGAACTTGTCCAGGTCGGTCTGGGTGATCGGCGGCGGCGACGAGAAGTACGAGCGGTACAGCGGTTTGCCGGCCAGCAGCGCCGCCGAGGCGCGCACCAGCGCGGCACCCAGGCCCGGCGTGAACTGCGGCGCGACGCTCTTCAGCCCGGTGGACTTCCACACGCGCAGGAAGCCGTTGTTGCCTTCGCCGGTCATCGGCACCAGCGGCTTGCCGGCTTCCTTGAACACGTCGATGCAGGCGCGCGTCATCTCGGCGCCGGAGAACCAGATGCCGTCGGGGCTGTTGCCGGACAGCACCAGGTTCTCGCACAGCTGCTTGCTCTTGGCGTAGTTCCAGTCGCCGAAGACTTCCTGCGTGATCTTGAGGTTCGAGCCCTCGATCGACTTGCGGAAGCCGTTGTAGCGCAGCTGCTCCTCCTCGACGCCGGCCACGCCGCGGAAGGCCCAGATGTTGCCCTTGCCGTTGAGCTGCTTGCGCAGGTATTCGCCGCCCTGGCGGCCGAAGACCTCGCCGCCGCCCATGATCTCGACGGTCGATTGCATCGACGTACCGAAGGCGCCCAGCACGATCACCGGGATGCCGGTCTTGGCTGCCTTGGCGGACAGCGGCGCGCCGATGGCCGACGAGATCGGGCCGATGATGATCGCGTCCACCTTCTTGGCCAGCAGGTCCTCGACGTCGGCCACCTGCTTCGGCGCCTGCCAGTTGGCCTCGACGAAGATGAACTCGCCGATGTTCTTGTCCTGCGACGCGGCGTATTTCATCTCCTGGATCATCTGCACGATCCAGGTGTTGCCCACGCCGCCGAAGGACACGCCGATGCGCCAGGGCCCGGGCTTCTTGAACTCGTTCGGCTTCGTCTGCTCCTTGCTCGTCGGCGCCAGCAGGCCTGGTGGCAGCAGCTCCACGTCGGCGGCCAGGGCGGGGATGGGCAGGGCGGTGGCCGCGAGCACGGCGGCCGCGGCAAGACGCGTGCGCAGGAATGAAAGGGTCACGGGGGCTCCTCGACGGTGGGTGGGGGGATAGCTGTTCGAATCAGCCTTGTTGATTGTATCAGGGACGGAAACACGTATCGCCCTCGGCCGGTCAGCGGCATCAGGTCCTTCAGAGCGTCTACAGCCTGGGTGGCGAGCGGAACCAGATGCGGCCTTCCGTTGATCTTCTCCCGCTTTGTCCGCT
>JAGOBT010000152.1 GCA_017999135.1 Burkholderiaceae bacterium | reverse complement strand
GCGTGTGGCATCCGTATGTCTACCGATGGGTGGCGGCGCCGTCAGGCCGGTGGCCGTGCAGCCGCGTCGCCATCGACCAGCTGCGCATAGGACCGGATCATCTGCGCCAGCGTCTGCACCTGCAGCTTGGTGCACAGGTGCGCGCGGTGTGTTTCCACGGTGCGTGGCGACAGCACCAGGGCGCGGCCGATTTCCTTGTTCGTCAGGCCCGCCACCACCAGTGACAGCACCTCGCGTTCACGCGGCGACAGCAGGGCATAGCGCTCGCGCGAATCGCGCCCGGCGGCGTCACGCTGGCGGGTGCGCACATGGTCGCGCACGGCGTTGTGCAATGCCACCAGCAGGGCTTCGTCGTCGACCGGCTTCTCCAGGAATTCGGCCGCGCCGGCCTTGAAGGCGCGCCGGCACATGTCCACCGTGCCGTGGCCGGTCAGCATCACCACCGGCTGGTCGACGCCCTGCTGGCGCAGCAGGTCCAGCACGGTCAGGCCCGACAGGCCGGGCATGCGCACATCCAGCACGATGGCGCCGACGGCCTGGCGGTCAAAGCCATCCAGAAACGTCTGCGGGTGTGCCCAGGTCTGTACCCGCAGACCCACGGTGCCGATGAGCAGGGCCAGTGCCTGGCGCACGGCGTCGTCGTCGTCCACCAGATGGATCAGGGGCGACACCGGTGACAGCGGGCTGGGCGCGGCTGAAGGCGGGATCATGCGGCCGGGCTCCCGGGTCCGTGCACAGTGTGGGCCGCCGCCGTGGTGCCAGCGATCGGCAGCGTCAGCACCAGCTCGGCGCCGGGCGCACTGGGGTGCTGCGCATCCCGGTTGCGCGCCTGCAGGCTGCCGCCCAGCGCCTGGGCGAGCGTGTCGCACAGCGGCAGCCCCAGGCCCAGGCCACCGGGGCGGGTGCTGAAAAACGGCTCGAACACGCGGCCCAGGTGGTCGGGCGCAAAGCCCGGGCCGTTGTCGCACACCCGCAGCAGCACCTGCGCCGGGTCGGTGGCGGGCTGCAGCAGCACGGCGATGCTGGGCGACGGCGTTGCCGCACCTTCCAGGGCCTGCATGGCGTTGGTGACCAGGTTGTGCACGATCTGCTCCAGCATCACCGGGTCGGCCCACAGTGCCGGCACGCTGCCGCTGACCGAGGCACGGATGCCGCGCCGTTGCAACTCGGGCCCCAGCAGGTGCAGCAGTTGCTGGCACAGCGCCAGCAGGTCGACCTGCTGCGGCAGGGCGCCTTGTGCGGGGTTCTGCACCAGGCGGCGCAGCCGTGTCAGCACGTCAGACGCCCGCCGCGCCTGGGCGGCGGCCAGACCCAGCGCCTCCCGCACCGCGGGCAGGTCGGGGCCGTCATCGCCAAGGCCCTGCGGGGCGGGCGGTTCGTGCTGCCGCAGCAGGCGCTGTGCGGCCTGGGTGCTGGCCAGCACGGCAGCCAGTGGCTGGTTCAGCTCATGGGCCATGCCGGCTGCCAGTTCACCCAGGCTGCCCAGGCGCGCCACCTGCGCCATGCGCACCAGCTCGGCCTGGCGGCGCTGTGCGTCGCGCGCGCGCTGCAGTGCCAGCAGCGCCGCCGTTGCCGTGGCACATGCCGCGGCCCATGCCAGCAGCCAGGCCCAGGGCCATTGCGCCGGGCCGGTGTGGCGTTGCAGGCGCAGGTCAAAGGGCTGGCTGGGGGTGGCCAGTGTCTTGGCGAAGGTGAAGCCTGGCGTCAGGCCGGCCGGCTGTGCGGCGTCGGGGGCTCCGGGGTGCAGCACCAGCGTGTGCCCTTCGGCCACCAGCACCACACGCACCGGCCCGGATTCGGCGAACGGCCACGCGTCGGCCGGCACCAGGCGCCGGGCGTCCACGTGCAGCGCCCAGCTGGCCGGGTGGCCTGCCAGCACCAGCGCGTAGTGCGCACTGGCGGGGTCCACGGCGGCCAGCACGGCATGGCGCTGGCCTGGCGCCATGGCACGTGACCGGGCTTCTGCAGCGGCCAGCGCCAGGTCGGGCCAGGGGTGCTGTGCGTCGCTGCGCTGCACCGACAGCACCGCGGGCCACAGTGCCGGCAGGCGCGCTGCCGGCTCGTCGGCAGGGACGGCGGGTGCCACCAGCGCCAGCGTGGCCAGCACGGCGTCCAGCTGCGCGGCGCGCTGGCTCAGCAGCCGGTGCGCGATGCGCCCGTCCTCGGCAAAGGCCTCGCGCCGGGTGGCGATGTCCCAGCGCACGATGGCCGTGGCACCCAGCAACGCCACCAGCGTGGCCACTGCCAGCCAGGCCCAGTGGCGCCGCGGCATGCCGTGCAGCCACTGGCTGCCGGGCCTGGGCACGGGGGTGGCGGTGGGGGCAGTGGCAGGCCAGGGCCCGGCGGTCGGCATGCGGCGATTCTCCATGGGCAATGGCCGGGTGCTGACCCCAGCCCACTGCTGCGACGACTGCCGTTCAAGTGATGTGGGTGAGACAGAAGCAGCCGCCGGTCGATTCGACCGTCGGGGGCAGTCCGCGACGCTCGCCGTGGTTCACAGGTACTTCCGCCAGAGCTCGTTGGACAGTTTCCCCGTGGGGTCGACCTGCTGCTTGGTGCGACGAAACTGGGCAGCCTCTGGGTAGGCGCGATCGAATTGCTCGACCGTCGCATGGAGTTGGTAGGGCAGGTAGTGGCGCCCGCCGTGCTGCAAGGCCAACGCGATGAGTTCGCGCGTCCATGTGCCGACTTCATCACGTGCGCGGGACCAAGTTCGCTGCTTGTGGTACAGCACGAACGAGAACACGTCATCCGGCGCCCACGGCAGCGCGGAGATCCGGTCCCTGGGGGAATGGCGGATCGACACGTTCAGGGCCTCGACGTTCCGTCGACGCAGCAGCGCGGCCATCTCCTGCGCAAAGCCCAGAAAGCCGGATTCCGGGATGAAGTACTCCTGCAGCGCATAGGTCGACATGGCACGCGTGCGCGGCTCCAGCTCGGCGACATCCAGGCTGGCTTCGTGGTTGAGCCACTGGACGACCGGCGGGCGCATCAGCAGCGGATGGACGACTTTCTCGCGCAGGCGGGCGCCACCGGGCAGTTCGGTCATCACGAAGATGGCGTTCTGCTCCAGCGCATACGACTTGCCCCGCGGCACCAGACGCGCGGGCTCGGTCAGCGCGACGTCGTCGCCGACGCGGTGCCAGGTCACGCACACTGGCGCGTCGAAGTCGGGCGGCAGCAGGTCGGCGTTGTGCAGCACCGCGGTGGGGTCCGTCAGCACGACCTGGCGGAAATGCCTTGCGTAGTCTCGCAGCGGCACCGGCGTCACGCGTCGCTGGATCCGTACGTTGGGCACCACATCCAGCTCCACTTCGGTGATGATGCCGACGGCGCCGTAGCCGCCGATGGCCGCCGAAAACAGCTCAGGCCGCGATTGCGGGCCCACTTCCAGCACGTCGCCGTCGGCAGTCACAACTTGCAGCGCGCGGACCGAATGGCCCACGGGCCCCAGCCCGACATAGCGCCCATGGCAATTGACCGACACCGAACCACCCACGCTGAAGTTCGCATAGCTCTGCATGATCTTGACCGCCAGACCCTGTGGGTCCAGCAGATCCTGCAGGTCCCGCCAGCGCATGCCGGCCTGCACACGGACGGCCCGTTCCTCCGGCCGCAGCCAGACCAGGCCGCTCAGCTGGCGCATGTCGACGTGCAGGCCGCCGCGCACGGCCACTTGCCCGCCCATGCTGAAGCGACCGCCGCCGACGGCCACCTGCCCAGGCCAGGATGTGATGGCCGACTTGACCTCGGCGGTGCTGCGCGGCGCAACCACACGCGCAACCTCCACCGGATAGAGCCGGGTGACATTCTCGATCTGGGGCCCTGCGGCGGCCTGCGATGCGCTGGCCTGGGTACCCGCCGCACCACCCGCCAGCAGCGATTGCACCAGCGCCGTTCGGCGATCAAGCGGCGTCGATCGTTCCATCAGGCAAGTATCCACGGTCAACCGGCCCGGTTGCCAGCCCAGGTGTGCCGACCATCGGCGTCGGGACTGCTGCCCGCAGCTGCTGGTCGGCGGGCAGGGCGCCGTTGGCACTGCGTGCACGTCCTGGCCTGCAGACATGGAACTTCAAGTCGGACAAGGTCGCGCCTTTGCGTTGGGCGCAGCGCCGTCGCGCTTCGATCTGACAGGAGTCCGCCATGGATCTCGTTGCGTTTGGGCGCTCCAGCTTCGGCTTCAGTTGGAGGCCAGGGCCTGTGCGCTGGCCCGGTTCAACCTGGGCATCGACAGCAGCCTTCGCGGCTGCGGCCTCGGCACCCACAAGGTCCGAGACGGGTGTCCTGGCGATCCTCTTGCTGCGAGTGCCGTGCAGCAGGCTTGCGTGCTGCACTGCAGGAGGCGGCCAGACGGCTGGCCGTATGCTGTTGATCCCGTCGACGGCGGCAACACGGGGCAGAGCATGGGTGAGGTGGTGACGGGCAAGGCAGGGTGTGCCATGGCCGCACGCCTCGTCGGCACGCGTTGTCCCGGGCAGCCGTGCCTGCAAGCCCACCCGCCGCGCCGCACCACCACCTGTTGAACCATGATCCTGACCCAGTACCCCGCTTCCAGCTTCGACGAACTGTCCCGCGGGACCGACGCGTCGACCCGCAGTGCCGACCACAGGATCGAAGCCGGCCGGGTGGCCTTTGGCGCGTTGTCAGCCGCTGACAGCACCGACTACTTCCAGATCACGCCGGGCGCGGGCAGCTTCGCGCTGGTGGTGTCGGCCGATCCCGCGAACGGCTTCGCCAGTTCAAGCCAGCGCACCGACTTCGCCATCCGCATCACCGACGCCACCGGCCGGGTCCTGCTCAACGGCAGCGGCTCCGGCCCGGACATCTACACCCAGAGCCTGCCCTTCATCTCGCCCAACAACAACACCTACTACGTCGAGATCACCAACCAGACGGCCGGGGACGTCCGCTACGCGGCCAGCCTGCTGCCGGGACCGACCGCCACCATCAGCGACAACCTGGACGGCGTCGTCAACCGGGCCACCAGCAGCGTGGCGTTCCAGCTGACCTTCAGCGAGCCGGTGACCGGGCTGGACGCCAGCGACATCACGGTGACCAACGGCACCTTGACCGCGCTGACCGGCAGCGGCAGCCAATGGACGGCGCAGGTCACGCCGAAGCTGGACGTGGCCAGCGGCGTGCTGGGGATCACCCTGAGGGCGGGCGCGGTCAGCAGTGTGGCCACCGGCGTCGCCAATGCCAGCGTGTCCAACACCAGCCAGGCCATCGACACGCTGGCGCTGGCGCCCAAGCTGGTCACCGATGCGTCGTTCCGGTTTTCGGTCGACCCGCAGGTCACGCTGCAGACCAGCCTGGGCAGCGTGGTGCTGGCGCTCGACCCCGAGGCGGCGCCGGCCACGGTGGCCAACCTGCTGGCCTATGCCGACCGCGGCTTCTACGACGGCACGCTGATGCACCGGGTGATTCCGGGCTTCATGGCGCAGGGCGGTGGCTTCACCAGCGGCATGGTGCTGAAGGCCGGCACCTACGACCCGATCACGCTCGAGTCGACCAACGGGCTGGCCAACCTGCGCGGCACGATCGCGATGGCGCGCACCAACGTGGCCGATTCAGCCACGTCGCAGTTCTTCATCAACCAGGTCGACAACGCCTTCCTGAACTACAGCAGCCCGACCTCGCCGGGCTACGCCGTGTTCGGCCACGTGCTGTCGGGCCTGGCGGTGGTCGACGCGATGGTGGCGGTGCCCACCGCCACGGTCAACGGATCGGCCGACGTGCCCGTCAATGACATCACCATCCAGACGATGCGCCAGACGCTAGCCGGCAGCAGCACCAGCAACCTGGGCCGGCTGTCGCTGTCGGCCCTGGAGCCCGGCGCCACCTGGTCCTACAGCCTGGACGGCGGCGTCCAGTGGCAGGCCGGCAGTGGCCACACGCTGGCCCTGCCCGACGGCCACTACGACGCGGGTGCCATCCAGGTGCGGCAGACCGACGCCGCCGGCAATGACAGCGCCAACATCGGCCGCTTCACCAGCGACCTGCTGGTCGACACCCAGGCGCCGGGCCTGCGCAGCTTCAGCCCCGCCGACGGCGCGCGCGGCGTGGCGCCGGCCGACAACCTGGTGCTGCAGTTCAGTGAAGCCATCCTGCGCGGCAGCGGCAGCATCGAGCTGCGCAGCGGCTCGCCGACCGGCGCGCTGGTCGAGCGCTTCGACGCCGCGGCCAGTGACCGGCTGACGCTGGCCGGCAGCACACTGACGATCGACCCCACCCAGGCGCTGGCCGCCGGCACCCAACACTTTTTGACGCTGGCTGCCGGCAGCGTGACCGACCTGCTGGGCAATGCATGGGCTGGCAGCGGCGACCTGGACTTCACCACCAACCACCCCGGCCATGTCGGCATCAGCGGCCAGATGGCCGCCGGCGCCACGCTGACCGCGATCGTCAGCGACACCGACGGCACCGCGCCGGCGCAGTACCAGTGGTTTGCCGACGGCGCGCCGATCGCCGGCGCCACGGCCGACCGCCTGCTGCTGGATGCCGGACAGGCCACCCAGACCATCACCGTCAGCGCCCGCTACACCGACGGCCTGGGCACGGCCGAAGAGGTGACCGGCGGGCTGGGCAAGACCGTCGAACTGCTGGCCTACAGCTGGAAGGCCCACAGCCTGCTGCAGGGCGTGGCCGTCGACGCCGGCCCGCGCAGCGCGGCGACCGACGCGTCTGGAACCCTGCGGTTCGAGGCCGTGACCGAGTCCACCCTGGGCCTGCAGGCCCGGCACACCCTGACCGGCGCGGACGCCGCCGCTGCCGACCAGGCCGTCAACCTGCAGGACGCAATCGCCATCCTGAAGATGATCGTCGGGCTGGACGTCAACGGCCCCGGCCGGGCGCTGTCGCCCTACCAGGCCTTTGCCGCCGATGTCGACGGCAGTGGCAGCGTCGGCCTCGACGATGCCATTGCGGTGCTGCGCCATGTCGTGGGCCTGCCCGCGCCAGCGCCCCAGTGGCTGTTCTTCAACGAAGCCGATACTGCGGTGCCGGCCACTGCCATGCTGAGCCCCGGCGCCGTGCCCGCGCTGGCGGCCGACCTGTCCGGCGGCAGCCCGGAGCAGGCAGGCCTGGTGGCCGTGCTGCGCGGCGATGTCGATGGCAGCCATGTCGCGGACGGCGCGCCCGACCTGGACGCCATCCAGCCGGGCTACTTCGATGCATTGACCGCCAGGACGGGGCTGGATCTGTCGCAGTTCGGCATCTATCCGGGTTGAGCCGGCCGCTGCGCGGCTGCTGCCGGGTGGTGCAACGCCGGCCGGCCGTCAGGCCAGGGCGGCAGGTGGCGGGCTGTGCAGGAAGGCGTCTGCACCCTGCCGCCGCACCAGCAGCCGCAGGTCGGTGCCGATG
>JAGOBT010000151.1 GCA_017999135.1 Burkholderiaceae bacterium | reverse complement strand
TAGTTCATGGTCGGGGGCTCCTGGAAAGAACGCATCATCTGCGCTGCCTGGCCGAATTTCTCGCCAAAGTTGGACCTGTCGGCCGAATAATGTTCGGATGACTGCGAGCACTTCCGCCGACCCCGCCTCCCTGGCCGACCTCGACCGCACCGACCTGCGTCTGCTCGCGCAGCTGCAGGCCGATGGCCGCATCTCCAACCTGAAGCTGGCCGAAGCGGTGTCGCTGTCGCCCACCGCCGTGCTGGCCCGCGTGCAGCGCCTCACCCGCGACGGTTTCATCACCGGCTATGAGGCCCGGCTGGATCCGCAGCGCCTGGGCCTGGGCATGCTGGTGTTCGTGGAGGTGCTGCTGGACCGCACCACGCCCAACGTGTTCGAGCACTTCAAGGCCGCGGTGCAGGTGCACCCGCAGATCCTGGAGTGCCACATGGTGGCCGGCGGTTTTGACTACCTGCTCAAGCTGCGCTGCGCGGACATGAACGCCTACCGCGAGTTCGCCGGGCAGGTGCTGTGGCCGCTGCCCGGCGTGCGCGAGACGCGCACCTACGCGGTGATGGAGGAGGTGAAGAACAGCAGCCGGCTGCCCCTGCCTGGAACTTGAATCGCCGCAGCCCCCCGGTGGGCCTCAGGGGTTGATGGTCAGCGGGATGCTGGCCCGCGCGGTGAGGTTGGCGCCGTTGGTGGCGATGACGCCCAGCGTCCATCGCCCCCGCACCGGGCTGGCCCAGGTGAGGGTGATGCCGCTGCTGTCCACGGCGACGCGCAGACCGGCCGGGGCACCTGCCACCGTCACGCGCAGGCCGTTGGCGTCCGGATTGGAGACGCTCACCAGCGCGCTGAGCGGCCTGCCCACCTGGCCGGTGACGGGAGTGACGTGGACCACCGGCGGCTTGGGCAGCTTGGCGATGTTCAGCTTCACCGTGGCCGACCCGGCCAGCCGGTGGCGGGAGTCGGTGGCCGTCAGGGTCAGTGCATGGCTGCCGGGTGTCGGCCTGGCCCAGGTCAGCACCCCGGCGGCCGACACGGCCAGCCCCGCCGGCGCACCGCTGGCCGTCCAGGTGACCGGGTTGTCCGACTTCACCACCGCCTTGTAGCTCAGCGCCGTGCCCTCCCTGCCGCTGACGGTGGCGGCCGTCACCACGGGTGGGTTGCCGGCGATGCCGACCGTGGCCGTGCCGCTGCCGGTCAGGCCGGTGCGGCTGTCCTTGGCCGTCACCTTGACGGTGTGGTTGCCGAACACCGGCCTGGGCCAGGTCACCCGGCCGGCCGCGGAGAGGGTCATGCCCGCCGGTGCCCCGGTCATCGTGTAGGTCACCGGGTTGGCCGCCACCGCACCCATTTCGAAGGTGAGCGCGCTGCCGACCTTGCCGACCACGTTGGGCGATGGCAGCAGCGGTGCCGTGGTCGGCTTGACCACCACATTGGAGCTGCTGGTGGCCCGGGTCAGCGTGTCCAGCAGTGGCGCCGCGTTGGGCGTGCCCAGGCCGGTGAGCACGTCGTAGCCCTCGCGGGCGGTGCACAGCATGCAGCTGCCGTTGCTGCCGCTGGTGATGTCGCTCAACGTGCTGGCGTACAGGCCTGGCACGGCGCCGATCTGCCGGTACAGCACGTCGTGCGGCAGCCCCAGCACCGCCTTGCCCGCCAGGCTGCGCCGCGCGTTGGCCACCGCCAGCAGGCCGGCCCATTGCGGGGTGGACAGGCTGGTGCCGCCGGCGCTCACCCAACTGACCGCCGAGCTGCCCGGCGACATCACCGCGGTGTACTGGCCGGTCTCCGGGTCGGCATTGAAGGCCACGTCCGCCACGCCACGCCGCTCCAGGGCGCCGACGCCCGGCAGGCCGCTGGCCTGGTAGCTGGGCACCGCCGTGTAGGCGCTGATGCCGCCGCCGGTGGTGGACCAGCCGGTCTCGCTGCGGGCGCTGCTGCCATCCCAGCTCAGGCGGGTGCCACCGATGGCCAGCACGTGGGGCGACGCGGCCGGCCAGAACACGTCGCTGCCCCAGTCGCCGGTGGCGGCCAGGTAGGTCATGCCCCGGCCGGAGAACACCGGGTTCCACAGCGTGGCCGAGTACGCCCCGCCGTCGAGCTCGCTGGCGCCAAAGCTCATCGACACCACACCCGGCCCCATCGCGTTGGCCAGCTTGACCGCACCGGTGAGGTGGTTGGACATTGGCTGCGCCGCCTCGATCAGGACGATGCGCGCCATCGGTGCGATCGCATGGGCCCACTGCACGTCCAGCGCGATCTCCGTCGCCCAGCTGGCGTTGTAGGCCGGTGCGCGGGTGGCCAGGGTCCCGTTGACCGTGCTGTAGACCACCGAGAACTGGCAACCCGCGGTGGCCGTCGGCGTGGCCAACGGCAGCGTGGCGGTGGCCGCGATCGTGCGCGTCTCGCAGGCGGGCAGGCCGAACCGGCTGTTGAAGGCGTTCAGCTCGGCCACGATCTGCGGGTCGTGGTGTGCCGCGATCACGTAGATCGTCTGGCCCGCACCGAAGCGGGCGGCCTGCTCGGCAGTGAGGTTGCCGAAGCTGGCCGGCAGCTCCGGCAGCCCATAGGCCGCGCGGATCTGCGCCGGGCTGTAGGTGGCAGTGCTGCCGTGGCCGGCTGCGGGGCCGACAGGGCTGCCGTCCGCTGCCGATCGGCTGGCCAGGGCGCGTCGGCGCTGCGCGGCGGCGATGTCCTGTGCCGTCAGCCCCCGGGTGTTCAGGCCGGCCTGGTCGGACGGAATCGATTGCCGGTGCGGCGGCCGGTGCCCGGCTGCGGCCTGCGCGCCGGCCTCCACCTGCGCCGGTTCGTCCAGCAGCACCGGCGCCAGGTGGTAGGTGGGCTGCACCGGCCAGGAGGCCTGCAGTGCCGACACCGCGGTGCCGGCGGCGGAGGTCGATGCGGTCGCGGCCGCCGCGGCGGCCTGCAGCGTGTCCTCGGTGCCACCGCCGCCACAGGCGGCAAGCCCGGCAGCGGCCCCGAAGGTGATGACCAGGGCCTGGACTCTTCTGGCAAGGGAGAGCGGGACGGAACTCGGGGGGGCGGGTGGTGGCATGCGTCCTTCGCAGGGGTGAAACAGACCGGCGAGGACGATGCGCTGCGGCACCCGGGCCCATGCTGCTCAGCCCGGTGGTGTGTCGGCAACCCCGCTGCCGTGGCGCTCATGCGCGGTAGGCCGGTGGCTTTGCGTCCCCGCCTTTCGACGGGTTTGCCCTCGTGGATCGGGTGGATCCTGCCGCTGCGTTTCTGGTTCGCAACGGCGTATGGGCAGCTTAAGAGCAGCGCCCGATTTCAGCCCCACTTCCGGCGATCACCGCCATGGCGGCAGTGACCGAGTGCCGTGACATATCACCGCCCCTCAGCCCGCGGTCCCGGGTTGAAAAATGTGCGCATCCAGCCCGCGCCGTGGCGCGGGGCCCACCGGCGCGGCGTGGCCGATGCGCGCCCACATCTGCACCGTCTGCACCGTCTGGCCCGGCGCGCTGGCGCCCAGCAGCGCGCGGATGGCCGCATGCGGCCCCGCCACCTCCGGGTACTCCTGCAGCGCCTGCTGCAGCGGCTGCATCACCAGGCCCAGCGCGGTGGCCGCAAGCTGCACCCGGGCGTAGGCCCGGCCGGCATTCACCTGGGTGGCGCGTTCGTTGTCCGCACTCACCATCCAGAAAAAGCCGGGGGTGGACGCCAGCTTGGCGCGGAAGTCCTCGATCTGGCTGGTCACGGCATAGCTGTCCGGCGCCGGGGCCTGGCTGCGGTCGAACAGGCCCAGGCGGGCCAACCATTCCACCTTGGGGTCCAGCAGCGTGATGCCGTCGCGGTGGCGCGCCACCTCGGCCGCGCCGATGCGCATCACCTTCAGCGACTCCAGCATGGTGCGGGGTGTGCGCAGCTCGATGGCCCAGGCCTCGTCGGCGATGGCCCGGTGCTGTGCCATCAGCTGTGGCTGCTCCAGCCCCACGCTGCCAAAACGCAGCGGGTGCGGCTGCACCGCCTGCGCCAGCGCCTGCCAGGCCTGCGCCGACACCGGCCGCGCCGGGTCGTAGGCATTGCGGTGGGTGTGGCGCAGCGGGATCTGCGCAAACAGAGGATCCCGCGCCACCGTCGGGTCCGGCTGCAGGCGGATGTGTGCCACCGGCCGCCCATCCGGCCCCTGCGGGCCGAAGGCGCCCTGCGGGAACAGGGTGATCTCGCAGCGCTGCCCACGCTCCCGCGCCGCCATGTCCAGCAGCTCCAGGAAGGTGCCGTGGCTCATCATGATCTGGCGCGAGAAGGGGTCCGTCTCCGGCAGCAGCCGGCTGCGGTCGCAGGTCAGGGTGATCTCGCCGGGGCGGCGCAGGTCCACCTGCCAGGACTGCAGGTTGTGCGAGTGCGGCGCCAGCAGCGCCCAGCTCAGCGCCCAGCGGCGCGGGTCGGTTTCGTCGGCCGCAGGGCCCTGCCAGGCGGCAATCGCCTCGGGCGGCATGCCGCTGCTGCAGGCCGCCAGGCCCAGGGGCAGCGCGGCGGCGATGCTGCCGCCACCGATCACACGCAGAAAGCTGCGGCGGGGGAGGGGAGTGGGGTGGTTCATGGTCAGAGCAATGGAAGGAAGAATGTGCTGGCGCCGGGCGGCTGCCCCGCCCGGCTCGTGGTCGGCTTTTCAGTGCTGGGCCGCAGGTTGCAGCGGTTGCCGCTGGGCAAAACCCAGTGCCAGCAGCGTCTGCCGCAGCGCCTGGTCGATGGGTGTGGCCGGCAGCGGGCCGAAGGCCTGCGCCATGGCCCGCCCGTCCAGTGCGTGCGGGCGTTCCCACAGGTAGGCCATCTCGGCCAGCTCCCGGCCCATCGGCCACACCCGGCCGGCCAGGCGGATCAGCCCCCAGGGCATGCCGCCATGGCGCCAGCCCCGCGCCGGGGTCCAGCCCAGCCGGCCGGCCGCGGCCTCGATCTGCGCCAGCAACTCCGCGCCGGTCAGCGTGTGGCCGGCAAAGTGCCAACGGCGGTGATCCTGCGCCTCCGGTTCGCTGGCCACCCGCACCAGGGCCTGCGCCAGGTCCGGCAGGTAGGCCCAGGCGTGCGGCCGGTCCAGCGGGCCGGGGTACACCAGCCGGCCCTGCCGCAGGGATTTGACGATGGCCTGGTCGAACCAGGTGCCCTGGCCACAGCCGAAGAAGTCCCCCGCGCGGACCACGGTGCTGCGCAGGTCCCCGCGGCGGGCGCGCTCGGCCAGCTCGGCCTCCATCTGCACCCGGATCAGGCCCTTGCGGGTGTTGGGGCCTTGGGGGACCGCGCGGGTTGAATCGCCCAGGCCGGCCTGCGGGCTGTCCTCGCTCAGCAGCGCCGGCATCTGCGGGCCGTGGTTGTAGACGTTGCCCGGCAGCAGCAGCCGCGCACCCAGCCGCTGCGCCAGGTCCATGCCGGCGCGGGCCAGCCGCAGCGCGTCGCGCTCCCAGGCGGTGTACAGCGGGTTGATGGCGTGCACCAGCAGCTGCGCGCCGGTGGCCCGGTGGGCCAGCAGGGCGGTGTCCTCCGGGGAGGTGGCCAGCACCTGCACACCGGCGGGCAGCGCGGCGCCGGCCTGGCGGGTCTGAGCCAGCACGCGCCAGCCGGCGCTCTGGAAGGCGAGCGCCGCTGCCGCGCCCAGGCGGCCGGTGGCGCCCAGGATCAGGACGGTCGCTCGGGTGTCGTTGCGGGTCATGTGGAGGGTCATGTGGGGGCTCCTGGGGCGTTGCGATGAAGCGATGACCTCAGTCTGCCCCGCAGCCACCCCGTTGAAAACGGGTTGGTTTGGCAAGTCAGCTATACATTTCCGTATGAGCTCTCCCACCTTCGACTGGACCCTGGTGCGCAGCTTCCTGGCGGTGCTGGACGCCGGCAGCCTGATGGGCGCCGCCCGGCGGCTGGGGGCGCAGCAGCCCACGCTGTCGCGCCACATCGCGGAGCTGGAGGCCCAGCTCGGCGTGCCGCTGTTCGAGCGCACCGGCCGGGGCGTGGCCCCCACCGCCGCCGCCCAGGCGATTGCCGATGCCGCGCGCGACATGGAGCACGGTGCCGAGCGCCTGCTCGCCGGGCTGCACCGCCAGCGCAGCCTGGCCACCGGCACGGTGCGCATTGCAGCCAGCCAGATCGCCGCCAGCCACCTGCTGCCGCGGGTGCTGGCGCGGCTGCGCCAGGCCGAGCCGGGCATCCAGGTGGAGCTGGTGGTCTCCAATGCGTTGAGCAACCTGCTGCGCCGGGAGGCCGACATCGCGGTGCGCATGGTGCGCCCGGAGCAGTCCTCCCTGGTGGCGCGCAAACTGGCCGACCTGCCCCTGGTGGCCTGCGCCCACAGCAGCTACCTGCAGCGCTGCGGCACCCCCCGCCACCCGCTGGACCTGCTGGATGCGGCGCTGGGCCACACCCTGATCGGCTACGACAGCGACGACACCATCCTGCGCGGCTTCGCCCAGATGGGCCACCCGGTCGGCCGCGAGCAGTTTGCGCTGCGCAGCGACGACCAGCTGGCCCACGGCGCCCTCATCGCCGCCGGCGCCGGCATCGGCTTTGCCGCCCGCTACTGCCTGCAGGACTGGCCGGGCGTCGTCCCCATCCTGCCCGACCTGCCCATCCCGCCCATGCCCTGCTGGCTGGTGGTGCACCGCGAAATCCGCGGCAGCGCGGTGGTGCGCCGCGTGTTCGACTTCCTGGCCGAGGCGATACCGCAGGTGCTGGGGGTGGACAGTGCGACCGAGGTGGAGCCTGGGGGGCGATCAGTCTGATGCCCGGCTTGGCGTCCAACCCGGTAGGCCAACCTCAAACCTCCACGCACTCCGGCTCAATGAACGGCCGCAGCTCCGGTCTCAGCGCCGTTTCGGACACGAGGTCCACCGGATGCCCCAGTGCATCCTCGAGCAGGAACTGCACGCCAAAAAAGCGCCTGGCGCTGGCTGGGCCGTCAAAGCGCACCAGCACATCCACGTCGCTGTCGGCGCCAGCCGTGCCGCGTGCGGTTGAACCGAACAGGGCCAGCCGGACCACCCCGAACCTGGCCACCAGTTCGGGCTTGCAAGCGGTCAAGGTCGATACAGCCAACTCGCGATTCATTGGTTCCTGCCATCGGGTGTCCAATGCAGAGCAGGATAGCAGCGTTGCCCCCTCTCTGCCGTCCTGCTCGGGGCGTTGCTGCGCTCCCGGAACAGTCCGCTACAACCACTGCCCATGTCCCGCCCCCAGCCGCCAGCAAGCCCCACCGAAGCCCCGCCGCCCTCCATCTGGGACACCCTGCGCCACCCCACCTTCCGCCGGCTGTGGGTGACCAGTGCGCTGTACTTCATCGCCAACGCCATGCACGCCATGGCCGCGGCCTGGATCATGGTGGAGCATGGCTCCTCCCTGCTGGCCGCGCTGGTGCAGACGGCGGTGTTCCTGCCCATGTTCGTGCTCTCCCTGCCCGCC
>JAGOBT010000003.1 GCA_017999135.1 Burkholderiaceae bacterium | reverse complement strand
CCGCTGGTGCGGAAGGCGATCTGCTCGAAGGCGATGTCCGTCAGCAGCACCTCGCCGCCGACATGCTTGCGCCACATCATGCGGAAGGCCACGTCCTCGAAACCGTAGTGGCCGCTGAAGTCCTCGTCGTAGCCGCCGGCGCGCCAGAAGCCCTGGCGGGTGATGAGAAAGCTGTTGATGTGCGGCTCGACGTCCACGCCGTTCTCGGTGCGGCGGAACACGTGCAGCCGCCCGCGGTCCAGCCGCGGCAGGTTGTCGACGATCTTCAGCAGGCTGGCCTCGCTGGCCACGTTGTCGACATCGAAGAACAGCATCCACGGCGTCTCGCACAGCGTGGCGGCCAGGTTGCGGCAGCCGGGCATGTTCCAGTCGATGTCGTCGTCCACCCGCACCAGGCGCAGGTCGAGCTCGCCCTTGTCCAGCTGCAACGGCGTGTCGCTGTGGTCGTCGATGACCAGGAACTTCAGCCTCGCGCGCAGCGCCGGGCTGAACTGCTTCCACAGGGCCAGTTGCCGGTCCACCGGCTGCTGGGCGTTGTAGACATGGGTGATCAGGGTCAGGTCGGCCATGGCGGAAGCCTCACGCGATGTGGGTGATGCACTGCGGGTTCAGGTACAGCCGGGCGCCGGCCTGCACCAGCAGACGGTGGTAGGGCACGTGCTCGCACACCTCGCGGCCATCCACCAGGCCGCTGTAGCGGCCCAGCGCGGCCACCGCGCCCTTGTAGAGCCCGAAGCCGCCGAAGGCCGACTGCACCGGCAGCCAGCCCGCCACCCGGCCAGGCTGCAGCTGCTGGGTGGCGGCGTGGATCTCGCGGCCGGCAAACAGCGCTGCGTTCAGCGTGTGCAGGCCGCTGGCCACGTAGTCGTCAGGGCAGATGGTGGGCTCGCGCAGGGCCCACAGGTCGTAATACAGCGGCCAGCTCAGCGGGAACACCGCGTCCCAGGCCTCGGTGTGGCGGAAGTTCGACACGAAGCCGTCGACGGCAAAGCGCTCACCCACCAGCCCGTCCAGGTCGGCCCAGCAGATGTAGTCCCAGGGGCCGCGCTCCAGCACATGGTCGAGCAGCTTGTTGCGGCCGTAGGCCAGGCGCTCGGTGCGCAGCGGCATGCGCTCGGCCACGCCCTGCTCGCGCATGGCGTGCAGCAGGCCGTCGCGCGCCCAGTGGTCGAGCATGGCCCCAGTGTCGTCGCTGGAGTCGTTCTCGTAGATGTGGATCTCATGGTGGGCGAACAGCGCGCCCAGCTCACGCAGCTTGGCGATGGACGCAGGCAGCGCCGGCGCACAGCTGCGCGCCGTGCCCAGAAAGGCGATGCGCTGGCTGCGCAGCATCTGGCGGATGGCGTCCGGCCCGGGCTCGGCCAGCGGCTCGATGCGGCCCAGCGGTGCCACCTCGGCCGCGACGGCGCGCTCCCCGGCCGGCACAATGTCGAAGCCGAAGCGGGCCCAGTTGTCGGGCCGGTGGAACACCAGCTCGGCGCTGTCGCCGTCGACCTTCAGCCGGCACGGCGGCGTGTCCCAGGCCAGCGGCTGGGCCGCACGGGCCACGCCGATGCGCACGTCGCGGATCGGCACACCCGGTGTGCGCAGGTGGATGGCCCGCACGAAGGCGTGGCTGTCGTTGTTCAGGCGGTGGCGCATGGGTGGGTTCTTCACACGACTCAGGCGGCCACGGTCTGCTCGGCGATCAGGGCCTGCAGGCGGGCAGTGACGGCGGTCCAGCTGTATTGGCGCACCAGCTGCGCGCGGGCGGCCAGGCGCTCGGGCGCGTTGCGGTCGGGTCGCTGCACGGCCACATCGGTCAGGGCATGCACCAGGGCGTCCTCGTCGGGCACCAGGAAGCGGCCGAACATCGCCGGCTCGTCGGCCTTGGTGCCTTCACGCGAGGGCAGCTTCACCGACAGCGCCGGCGGGCAGAAGTCGTCGGTGGCGCCACCGCCGGTCACGATCACCGGCGTGCCGCAAGCCATGGCCTCGAGCACCGGCATGTTGAAGCCTTCGGCACGGTACGGCGACACATAGGCATCGGCCACGCCGTACAGCGCACGCAGCTGGGCCTGGTCGAGGCTGCCCGACACCACCGAGATGCCGGCCAGCACCTGGCTGTCGATCAGGCCCGGGTGGGCGCGCGCCACCTGGGCCAGCGTGCGGTCGGCGCCGATGCCGTACAGCGCCTTGTGGTCCTTGAGCAGCAGGCGCACGCGCGGGTGCTGCTGGCGCACCCGGGCGAAGGCCTTGACCAGGATGTCCAGGCCCTTGTTCCAGGTGGCCACGCCCACGTTGACGAACAGGGTCTCGTCGTCGGCCACGCCCAGCGCCGCGCGGCCAGCCTGCCGGTCGGCCGGCAGCAGCGGGGTGAAGGTGTCGGTCTTCACGCCATGCGGCACCACCACGATGCCATCGGCGTCCATGCCGCCTTCGACCAGCCGGTCACGCGACCAGGCCGACGGCGTGATGATGCGGTTGTCGTCGCGGGTGAAGGCGCGCGGGTCGGTGGGCGGGGCGTCGAAGCAGTCGTCGACCAGCCCGCACTCGGTGACCATGAAGGTCAGCGTGCGCTGTGCCGGGTCGATGGCCGACCGGAAGGGTGAACTGATGCGCAGCAGGCAGTCGGGCACCAGGCCGTCGGGCGGTGCCGGCACGGCGTCGATGGCAGCCTGCTCGGCGGCGCTGAAGCCGGCGGGCATCTGGCGCGTGTTCCAGTGCTTCAGGAAGAAGCGCAGGTCGCGGTGGTACAGCTGCCAGTCGGCGCGCCAGGCCGGGTCGTTCAGCAGCACCAGCATCTGGTACTGGTTGACCAGCGCGATGGAGTGGCTCACGCCGCGCCAGCCTTCGATGCACAGTGTCTTCATGTGTGGTCTCTCATCGCAACCAGTCGCTCAGGCCGGTGCCCAGGGATGTCAGCATCGCGTTCATCTGTTGGCCGTCGTGCAGCGCATTGATGTACTGCACGCGCAGGTTGTAGTGGTCTGTCTCGGCGGCAATCACGTCGAACAGCGAGCGCCGGCCCATCTGCTGCCATTGCTGCAGCGTGAAGTTGCGCAGCCGGTCGCTGTCGCGCAGCACCAGGCCCACCCGCTTCAGGCGGTCGAACGCGGCACCGGCTTGCTCATGCACCTCGACGATGCGCTGGCGGCGCTGCTCCAGCGCCTCGGCGCGCTGCAGGTTGGCGGCTTCGGCACGCTTGCGCGCGGCCTGGGTGCTGTAGCCGATGGCCGGGTTGAGCAGGGGCACGCTCAGGGTCAGCCCTGCGCTCAGGCTGCCGCTGTGCTGGCCTGCATTGGTGCCGCCGCTGCCGCCGGCCAGCAGCGCGCTGCCGCCCACGTTCCAGCTGACCTGGGGCTTGTTGCCGGCTTCCACCACCCGGGCGATCTCGGTCAACGCGCGGGCGTTGGCCGCCAGCTGGTGGATGTCGACCGAGCGTTCGGCCGCGCTCAGCACCGCGGGCAGCTCAGGCACCGCCAGCAGCAGCGTGGCCATGCCCTCGGTGCCGGGCAGGCCGTCGCCGACCACGCGGCGCAACTTGGCTTCGACCTGGCGCGCCTGGCTCTGGGCCTGCACCTGCTGCAACTCGGCCTGCTGCAGCTGCTTGCGCGCCTGCACCAGCTCGCTGGTGCGGCCCTTGTCGGCCGCCACGATGGCCTCCAGCGCCTGCACCAGGCAGCCCATCTTGCGCACGTTCTGGCCATAGATCACCGCCTGCATGCGGAAGCGGCTGCGCTCGAAGGCCATCGACGTGGTGGCCAGCGTGATCTGCTCCTGGGTCGACAGCATGCCCAGGCGGGCGGCCTCGGCCTGCTGGCGGCGCCAGTCGACGAGGCGGTCTCCACGGCCGCCGTCGTACAGCAGCTGGCTCAGGGTGATGCCGGCACGGGCCTGCAGGCTGGCACCGCTGTTGCCCTTGCTGGCTTCCAGTGACGGGCTGACGCTGCCGGTCAGGAACGCCTGCATCTTCTTGCTGGCCTGGGCCTCGCCGATGTCCTGCTCGGCCGCTTCGGCCAGCAGCCGCGCCGCACCGATGCCGTTGCTGCGTGCCAGCGCGTCGGCCACCAACTGCTGCAGCAGCGCGCGGGGCGGTGCGGCCGCGGCCGGAGTGGCCTGCGGCGCTGACGCCGGTGACATCGCCGGCAACGATTCCAGCTTCTCCTCGTCCAGACAGCCTGCCTGGGCAGCAACGGCCAGCGCCGCCATGGCGGCCCCGGCCAGCAAGGGCCGGGCAAACAGGAGGAAGGGGGCAGTCAAGGCAGGCACCAGGGGGGGCAACAAAGTCCGGCTCCAGTAGACGCCGGCCGGCCCAGGTGTGATCGCTCAAATGCGGCCTGCTTTGGCCGGCATTTCGGCGGCATGCAGCGCAGGTGCTTGCCCGCAAGCATGCGGGCAGAGCCTTCGCAGGCCATGGATCGCCTGCCGGCGACCCACGCGCGAGCTCAGCGCTCGGTGAACGCCTCGGTGGCCTTCATCATCGGCCGCAGGATGAAGCTCAGCACACTGCGCCGGCCGGTGCGGATCTCGGCCGTGCCCACCATGCCGGGCAGCACCGTCAGTGGCTTGCCGGCGGCCTGCAGCTGGGTGGCGTCGGCACGCACCAGGGCACGGTACCAGCTGGCTTCGGCCCCGGTGGCAGGGTTGGTGCCTTCGCCCATCGCGTCGGGGCTGAGCGTATCCACCGTGCCATGCAGGCTGCCATAGACGCTGAAGTCATAGGCCGACAGCTTGATCTCGACCGGGTGGCCCACCCGCACCCAGCCGATGTCGGCCGGCTTGATGCGCAGCTCGACCAGCACCTGGTCGTCCACCGGCACGATCTCCATCACCGGCGCGCCGGCGCTGACCACGCCGCCCAGGGTATTCATGCGGATGTTCTTGACCAGGCCGCGCACCGGTGAGGTGAGCGTGGTGCGCTTGAGCATGTCGTCGCGCACCACCTGCTGCTCGCCCAGCATGGTCAGGTCGGTCTGCGTCTTCACCAGCTCGGCACTGGCGTCCTGGCGGAAGCGGTTCACCCGCTCCTGGGTCACCAACGCCAGATCGTTGACCTGGCGGCGCAGGCGCATCACCTCCACCTCGCTCATCAGGCCCTTGGCCGACATCGACTGCGCAAGCGCCACCTCGCGCTCCAGCAGGGCCTGGTTGCGCTGGTTGCTGCCCACCGCCTCGTTCAGCGCCCGGCGGCGCGCCTCGAACGACGCCTTCTCGCCCTGCACCACCTGGGGCACCTCGTCCAGCTCCTTGGGAAAGACCAGCGGCTTGCCCGACGCCTCGGCCTGCAGCCGTGCCACCGTGGCCAGCAGGGCCAGGCGCTTCAGGCGCCCTTCGTTCTGCTGTGCCTCCACCCGGGTCGGGTCCAGCAGCGCCAGCGCCTGGCCGGCGCTCACAGCCTCGCCTTCGCGCACCTTCAGCTCGCGCAGGATGCCGCCTTCCAGGCTGGCGATGACCTGCTCGCGACCAACCGGGATCACCCGGCTCTCGGCCCGGGTCACCATGTCCACCTGGGCCAGCGCCGCCCACACCAACGCCACCACCAGGGCGGCCAGCATCAGGTACACCGCCCAGGTGGCCGCGTGCGCAGGCTCATGCTGCTGGGCCTGCTGCAGCGGGCTCAGGAAGGCGATGTCGTCGCCGCGCAGCGGCCGCGGGTCAGCCATGTCGGAGCGTCATACAGCGGCCTTGGAGTCGGCCGGCTGGGTGCTGGGATGGCGGTGCACGTTCGTGGGCGCCGCCGGCGCGCCCTGCTGCGGCATCGGCCGTGCGCCGGACAGCGCGGCCAGCACCTGGGCCTTGGGGCCGTCCATCACCACCTTGCCGGCGTCGATGACGATGATGCGCTGCACCAGTTCCAGCACCGCTGGGCGGTGCGTCACCATGATCAGCGTGCAGCCGCGCGCCGATTCATGCAATTGGCGCAGGAAGGCCAACTCGCTCTGCGCGTCCATCGAGCTGGTGGGCTCGTCCATCAGCAGGATCTTCGGCTCCGTGATCAGGCTGCGCGTCAGCGCGACCAGCTGGCGCTGGCCGCCCGACAGCAGCGAGCCCGATTCGCCCACCGGCAGGTCCCAGCCCAGCGGGTGGCCTTCGGCCACGCGGGCCAGGCCGGTGAGCTTGGCCACGGCAGCCAGGCGTGCGGCGTCTGCGCCCGGCCGGCCCAGCAGCACGTTGTCGCGCAGCGTGCCACTGAACAGGCGCGAGTCCTGCGGCACATAGCCCACGCTCAGCCGGAAGTCACCGGGGTCGAGCTGGCGCAGGTCGAGACCGTCCACGTCCACCATGCCGTCGCCAGGCCGGTACAGGCCGCCGATGATGCGCAGGATGGTGCTCTTGCCGCTGCCGATGCGCCCCAGGATGGCCACGCGCTCTCCCGGCTCGAAGCGCAGCGTCACGCCCTTGAGCACCTTGGGCGCCTCCTGACCGTCCTTGGCCGGGTAGGCGAAGCTGACGTCGTTGAGCGCAATGCGCCCGCTGATACCGCGCACCGGGATGTAGTCGCGCCCGGGCTCGCGCTCCACCGGTTGCGCCATCACCCGGTCCAGCGCCAGCATGGCCGCGCGGGCGCCCTGCCAGCGCGTGGCCAGCATCACGATCGAAGACAGCGGCGCCACCGCCCGCATCGCGAACATCACCCCGCCCATCAGCGCGCCGCCGGTGATCACCCGGGCATCGATCAGGTACACGCCCCACACCAGCATCACCAGGGTGATGGCCTGCTGGCTGAGCATCGACATGTTCATCGTCAGGCTGCTGAGGCGCCGGGACCGGATCTGGCTCTGCACCGCGGCTGCGGCCGATTGCTCGTAGTGGTGCAGGAAGCGGCCCTGCGCGCCGGTCGCCTTGATGTCCTCCAGCCCTTCCACCGCCTCCACCAGCAGGCCATGCAGGTCGGCCTGCTGCTGCATGTTGGCCGACGTGGCCCGCCGCATCGCGCCCTGGATCAGCCAGGCCACCAGCATGATCAGCGGCACGCCCACCACCAGCACGAACCCCAGTGGCCCGGCCACGATGAAGGTCATGGCGATGAAGATGAAGATGAACGGCAGGTCGCTGATGGCCGACAGGGTGGCCGACGAGAAGAACTCGCGCACCAGCTCGATCTGGCCCACGATGTGGCTGTAGGCGCCGGCCGATTCGGGCCGGTGCTCCATGCGCACCCCCAGGCTCTGGCGGAACAGCCGCGTGCCCACCAGCAGGTCGGTCTTCTTGCCGGCCAGGTCGATCAGGTAGGCGCGCAGCTGCCGCGCCGCCAGGTCGAACACCAGCGCCAGGCCGCCGGCAATCGCCAGCGCCCACAGCGTGACGAAGGCCTTGTGCGGGATCACCTTGTCATAGATGACCGAGGTGACCAGGCCGGTCACCAGCATCAGGCTGTTGCTGAGCAAGGCCGCCAGCAGGGCCGAGCGGTAGTACGGGATGAAGCGACGCACCGTGCCCCACAGCCAGTGGCTGCCGGGGTCGCGCAGCGCGGCGGCGGCGTCGGCACTGGCAGCGCCGGTGCGCGCAGACTGCGCCTGGCGTGGCGTGGCCACCAGCGCCACGCCCGCGTATTCAGCCGCCAGCTCGGGCTCGGTGGCGGTGAGCTCCTGCGTGCCGTCGGGGTTCAGGTCGTCGGCCTGGCCGGGCAGCAGCACGGTGCACAGCGGCGGGCCGCTGGCCTGGGCCCGGCGCGCCAGCAGGATCACGGCGTCGCCGGTCTTCAGCAGCAGCACCACCGGCAGCAGCAGATCACTGAATTCGCCGATCGGCCGCTGCACCAGGGCGGCATTCCATTGCGCCTCGCGCAGCGCGCGCACCGCCTGGTCGGGGCCGAGCTGGCCCTCGACATGCTGCCCCTCCAGCAACGACGCGATCGAGCGCGCATGCCCGTGGTAGCGCGTCAGCCACACCACCGCCTGCGCCAGGGCGTCCTGCTCCAGCCCGGGCGGCAGCTCGGGTGCCGGGGCGTCCTGGGGCGCCAGGTGGGGGTCGTCGCGGGCGGACACGGAAGGCAGGTGCGCGATGGCAGGCCAGGCAGTCGGCAGGCTGGCCGTCAGTCAGCGGCGCGGTGCTGCAGCGCCAGGCGCTCGAACTGCGATTCGATGTCGCGCACCAGCTGCGGAATGTCGAACAGCGGCGACGTGCGGCCATGTTCGGCCAGGTAGCGCTTGTACGAGGCGATGCGCGCCGGCTGGCGGCCCAGCAGCACGGCCAGCTTCTCGTAATCGGCCAGCGTGGTGGCGGCCAGCTCGGGCAGGCCCACTGCCGTGAGCAGGCTGCCGGCCATGCGCGAGATGTAGCTGCGCCCGCTCAGCGTGACGATGGGCGTGCCCATCCACAGCGCGTCGCTGGCGGTGGTGCCGGCGTTGTACGGAAAGGTGTCGAGCACCAGGTCGGCGCACTGGAAGCGGGCCAGGTACTCGGGCGGCGCCACCCGCGGCGCAAAGATCAGCCGCTCGCGCGCCAGACCATGGGCGTCGGCCTGGCGCAGCATGTTCTCGCGCGCGGTGTCGTTGTCGGCCAGCAGCCACAGCACGCTGCCGGGCACCTGCTGCAGGATGCGCATCCAGGCGCCGAAGACCTCGGGCGTGAACTTGTGGTTGTTGTTGAACGAGCAGTAGACGATGGCATCGTCGGGCAGGCCGTAGGTGCTGCGCTGCGGGCGCGGCGCCACGGCGCGCTGCCGGTCGCTGACCTGGTAGCAATGGGGCACATGCAGCGGCCGCTCGGTGCAGTAGGGCTCCAGCTCGGGCGGCAGCACATACGGATCGCACAGGATCCAGTCCACCCCAGGCAGGCCCGACGTGCCGGGCAGGCCGAGGTAGCTGACCTGGACCGGCGCGGCGCGGTGGCCCAGGATGGCCGGCCGCGCACCGTTGGTCAGGCCCTGCAGATCGACCAGCACGTCGATACCGGCCTGGGCGATGAGCTTGGCCGCGGTGGTGTCGTCCACCCCGCCCAGGCGCACCAGGTGGTCCATGGCCTGCACGATGCGCCGGCGCTGCGGCTGGTCGCTCTCGGGCGTCCAGCAGAAGGCCCACACCTCGAAGCGGCTGCGGTCGTGCAGCTCGAACAGCTCGGGCGTCAGCAGGCCCACGGCATGCATGTGCAGGTCGCCCGACAGGTAGCCGATGCGGATCTTGCCGGTGCGCGGCGGCATGGTCTTGTGCAATGGCACCGGCGCTGCCTTGGGCACGCGCTCGGCGGCGAAGCGCACCGCCGACAGCAATTGCAGCGCCGGGTCGTCGGACAGCCCCATCATCGCCAGCAGCGACGTGCCCTGCAGCAGGCGGTTGACGCCCACCTCGCCCACTGGCTGGTACACCGGCCAGGCGCACTGCTTCTGGCGCAGGTGCACATAGTGCTGGATCACGCTCGGCTGCGCCGGCTCCAGCAGCAGGCTCTGCTTGAGCGCGGCCTCGGCCTCGGGGTAGTGGCGCATCTGCTCGAGCAGCCGGCCGATGTTGTTCCAGGCATGCACCTGCAGGTCGGCTGCGGGCGCGGCGGCAATCACCGCACGCCATTCGTCAAGCGCGGCATCGTGCTGGCCTGAACGTTCGAGCAGGTGGCCCAGGTTCAGCCGGGCATGCGGGAAGTCGGGCTGCAGCGCCACCGCCGCCCGGTAGGCGGCCTCGGCCTCGCCGGTGCGCTGCAGGCTGCCCAGCAAGGTGCCCAGGTTGAACTGGGCCACGTGGCGCAGCGGCTGCGGGCTGTCCTGCAGCCACTGCTGGTACAGCGCCACCGCCGCGTCGGTGCGGCCCGCCGATTGCAGGCGCTGCGCCTCATTGACCAGTTCGGCCAGCGACAGCGGCGGTGCGGAAACATTCAGGACAGCGTCAGGCATGCGGGCTCCAGGCACGGCACAGATGGCCTTCATCCTAGGAGCGCAAGCCCCGGGCGATCACCCCGAAAAGGCAGGCTGCGGCACGGCTTATCAGGCCCGCAAACGTCACAGGCCGGGCATGGCCCAGCCTGTGTGCAGCGGCGCCCGCCGGCGCCGGTCAGACCTTGAAGCCGCCCACCACCTCGATCAGACGGCCTGCCTGCTGACGCAGGCTCTCGGCGGCGGCGGCGCTCTCTTCCACCAGGGCCGCGTTCTGCTGTGTCACCTGGTCGAGCTGGCCCACGGCGTCACCGACCTGACCGATGCCGCGCGACTGCTCGGCCGTGGCCTGGGAGATCTCGCCGATCAACTGGCTGACCTGCTGCACCTGGCGCACGATCTCGGCCATCGAGCTGCCGGCGTCGTGGGCCTGGCGTGCGCCCAGTTCCACCTTCTCGCCGCTGCTGCTGATCAGGCCCTTGATCTCCCGGGCGGCCTGGGCCGACCGCTGGGCCAGGCTGCGCACCTCGCTGGCCACCACCGCGAAGCCGCGGCCCTGCTCACCCGCACGGGCAGCTTCCACCGCCGCATTCAGCGCCAGGATGTTGGTCTGGAAGGCGATGCCATCGATCACGCCGATGATGTCGGCGATCTTGCGGGACGACGCGGCGATGTCCTGCATGGTGGCCACCACCTGGCCCACCACGTCACCGCCCCGGGCCGCAGCCTCCGACGCACCATGCGCCAGCTGGTTCGCCTGGCTGGCCGTCTCGGCATTGTTCTTGACCGTGCTGGTCAGCTCTTCCATCGAGGCTGCAGTCTGCTGCAGGTTGCTGGCCTGCTCTTCGGTGCGCTGGCTCAGGTCGGCGTTGCCGGTGGCGATCTGCGACGAGCCGGTGGCGATGCTGTCACTGCCACGGCGCACTTCGCTGACCACGGTGGCCAGGCTTTCACGCATGCTGCGCATCGCCGCCATCACGCTGCTGTGGTCGCCGCTGCGCACCGCCACGGCCACCGACAGGTCGCCGGCCGCAATGGCCGCTGCCACGCGCTTGACCTCGTCCGGCTCAGCGCCCAGTTCGCGCACCAGGCCACGCACCACCATCGTGGCCAGGGCGCTGGCCAGCAGCACCGACAGCACGCCAAAGCCGATGAGCAGGTTGCGCGCGGCGGCATAGTCGGCCTGGGCATTGTCGAACTCCCGCTTGTTCTGCGCTTCCTGGAATTCGATGTTGGCATCCAGCGCCGTCTGCCAGACTTCGGTGGCCGGGCCGGCCTTCTTCAGCACCAGCGTGGTGGACAGGGCGAAGTCGCCGTCGACGCCGGCCTTGATCGCCTGGTCATTGAAGCTGCGGGCGACCAGGCTCGCGGCCTTGATGGCGTCGCGCTTGGCCTGCCCTTCGGGGCTGGCCGGCAGCCTGGCCAGCAGCGCCTCGGCCTCGTCATAGCGTGCGCGCGCGGCGTCGATCTTCTTGCGCTCGACCGCCATGGCGTCCGGGTCGGACATCAGCGCCAGGCTGCGGCTCACCCGGGCCACCACGTGCACCGATTCGGACATGCGTTGCACCAGTGCCAGCTTGTGGTTGTTGTCCAGCACCACATCGTCCAGCGCGGCATGGATCTGGCCCATCTTGTAGAGACCCAGGCCGCTGGCGATCAGCGACAACAGCACCAGTGCGGCAAAACTCAACCCCAGGCGGGCTGCAAGCGTGACCGATCTGAACTGCATGTTCTTTGTCCTTGCCAAAAAAAATGCGGCCATGTAGCCGCGTGTGACAGGTCGTGTCGCCCGCCAGCTAGAACCCCAGGCTGGCCAGCAGGTCGTCCACCTCGCCCTGGTTGGTCACCACGTCGGTGCGGCCTTCGGGGTTGACCACCGGGCCGTGCAGCACGCTGGCGTCGACCTTCTCGCGCTGCTCGGGCGGCACCACCTGCACCAGCAGCTTCACCAGGCTGTCTTCCAGCTCGTTGGCCAGGCCCACCACCTTGGCCACCACCTGGCCGGTCAGGTCATGGAAGTCCTGCGCCATCATGATGTCGGTGAGGTGGCTGTCGATCAGCTTGGTGCGGGCCTCGACGTCATTGACGAAGTTGAACACCGCGCCCGATGCCACGGCCTTCACCGGGTCGGCCTGCAGGGCGGCGGCCAGGCTGCGGGTCTGCGCGGCGATGGCGGCATGCTCGGCCTTGGCCTGGTCGACCGAGTTCAGCACCTTCTCGGCCGCGGCGGCGGTCTTGCTGGCGATGTAGCTCAGCCGGCTGCGGGCATCGGGAATGCCGTCGGCAGCCATTTGCAGCTTGGGCATCACGCCCAGCTGCTGCATGGTGTCGTGCAGCATGCGGGTGATGGCACCGATCTGCTGGAACACCTCGGGCGAGGCCACCACGCCTTGCTCAGGCACCAGGGCGGCGATGTCTTCCATTTTCATGGCGTGCTCCTCGGGGTGGGGCCGTCAGGCCGTGGCCGCCAGCTTCTGCATGATCTTCGTGACCTTCTCTTCCAAGGTGGCCTTGGTGAAGGGCTTGACCACATAGCCGGCGGCACCGCTCTGCGCGGCCAGCAGGATGTCTTCCTTGCGCGCCTCGGCCGTCACCATCAGCACCGGGATGTGCTTGAGGGTCTCTTCGGCCTTCACGGCCTTGAGCAGGTCGAAGCCGTTCATGTTGGGCATGTTGATGTCGCTGACGACGAAGTCGTAGCGGTTGGTCTTCAGCATCTGCAGGGCGATGGCACCGTCTTCGGCCTCTTCCACGTTGTTGCAGCCCATTTCCTTGAGCAGGCCGCGCACGATGCGGCGCATGGTGGAGAAGTCGTCGACGACCAGGAACTTGAGGTCGGAGGGATTGCTCATGTCTGTCCTCGGGCTGGGGCTGGGGAGGTGTGGGAGGGGTGGTGTCGGGCCGGCCGATGGCGGGTTATCGGCCAGTCTGCGACGGACTTGACACCAACGTGGGCTTCTGCGGCCGGATGCTGGGGTCGGTTTCGGGCTGCTGCGGCTCCACCCGGTCGGCGGTGGGGCGGTAGAAGCGGTCTTCGGCGTCGCGGTTCATCACGATGATGCTGATGCGGCGGTTCTGCGGGTCCACCGGGTCGTCGCGGTTGAACGGCTGGCTGCTGGCCAGGCCCTGCACCCGCAGCACCCGCTCCTCGGTCAGGCCGCCGGCCACCAGCTCGCGCCGCGAGGCATTGGCCCGGTCGGCCGACAGCTCCCAGTTGCTGTAGCCCGAGCCGTCGCCGAAGGGCTGGGCATCGGTGTGGCCTTCCAGCGTCAGCCGGTTGGGCACCTCCAGCAGCACGCTGCCGATGGCGCGCAGCAGTTCGCGCATGTAGGGTTTGACCACCGCGCTGCCGCTGTCGAACATGGGCCGGCTGAGTTCGTCGACGATCTGGATGCGCAGCCCGTCACGGGTGAGGTCGAGCTTGATCTGCGAGGCGAACTGCGCCAGCTTGGGGTTGTTCTTGAGCTCGCTCTCCACCTGCTCGCTCAGTTCCTGCAGCTTGGTGGCCTCGGCCACGCGCTGCTCATGGCGCAGCGCCTGCAGGTTGATGGTGCTGCGCTGTGCCTCGACATCCCCGCGCTTGACCTGGCCGCCCGAGCGGGTGAGATCCTGCCCGCCGCCCTTGATCACCGACGACGAATCGCCCGACCCCGAGCCACCGTTGAGCAGGGCCACCTTCAGCGGGCTCTGGAAGTAGTCGGCAATGCCCTTCTTGTCGCCCTCGGTGGTGCTGCCGAGCAGCCACATCAGCAGGAAGAAGGCCATCATCGCGGTCACGAAGTCGGCATAGGCGATCTTCCAGGCCCCGCCATGCGCCGCATGGCCGCCCTTCTTGATCTTCTTGACGATGATCGGCTGCAGCTTCTTCGCGTCACCAGCCATTTGGAGCTCCGGTCGGGGTGGCGAACGTCATCACTTCTTCTTCACGTGGGCTTCCAACTCGCTGAAGGTGGGGCGCACCGTGGACAGCAGCACCTTGCGGCCGAACTCGATGGCCACCTGCGGCGCGTAGCCCTGCATGCTGGCCAGCAGCGTGGTCTTGATGCACTGCAGCTCCTTCGCGCTCTCTTCGAGCTTCTGCTCCAGCAGGCCGGCCAGCGGCTCGGCGAAGGCATAGGCCAGCAGGATGCCCAGGAACGTACCCACCAGGGCCGAGCCGATCATCGCGCCCAGCACCGCTGGCGGCTGGCCCACCGAGCCCATGGTCTTCACCACGCCCAGCACGGCGGCCACGATGCCGAAGGCCGGCAGGCCGCCAGCGATGCGCTGGATGGCCCCCACGGGCGCATGGGCCTCCTGGTGGTGGGTCTCGATCTCGCTGTCCATCAGGCTTTCGATCTCATGGGCATTGAGGTTGCCCGAGACCATCATGCGCAGGTAGTCGGTGACGAACTCGGTCACGTGGTGGTCGTTGCCCACGTTGGGGTACTTCTGGAAGATCGGGCTGTTGTGCGGGTCTTCCACGTCCTTCTCGATCGACATCAGGCCCTCCTTGCGGGCCTTCTGCAGGATGTCGAACAGCAGGGCCAGCAGCTCCATGTACCGGTCCTTGGTGTACTTGCTGCCCTTGAAGCACATGCCCACGCCCGCCAGGGTGGACTTGATCACCACCATCTGGTTGTTGACGATGAAGGCGCCCACGGTGGCGCCGCCGATCATGGCCATTTCCCAGGGCAGTGCCTTCAGGATCGGACCCATGTTGCCGCCGTGGGCGATGAACACGCCGAACACGCAGCCCAGAACGACGACCCAACCGATGATGACGAACATGGTGTAGCGCTGTGCAGGACGGCCCGCGCCGCGAATTGCGGCTGCTGACAAGGCCTGAGCGGTTTATCGGCAGGGGCCGGGCCGAGTTGAGCCGACGCGGCCCACCTGGTAGGCCAGCAGCTGCCGCGGGCCCGGCGGGCCAAGCACCAGATCGGCCTGCCGGCCAGGCACTGCAAAGGCCAGGCTCACCAGCCAGGCGCCGGGCGCCAGGTCGGCGCAGGCCTTGTCCCAGGCACGGGCCATGCTCTCGGGCCGCTGGAACAGGTACACCACCTGGCAGCCCTGCCAGGACATGGCCCACATGTCACCCCGCCGCACCCTGGCCCAGGGGCACCGCAGCGCGCACGCCAGCCGCAGTGGCCAGCTCCACTCCACCCCTTCCAGCCGGGCCTGCGGCCAGGCCCGGTGCAGTGCGCGCAGGCCATGGCCCAGGCCGCAGCCGGCGTCCAGCACCCGCGCGCCGTCGGCCAGCGGCAGCACTGCAGGCAGGCCATCCAGGGCGTCGGGCGGGGTGGGAAACAGCGGCGCATCGCGCCAGGCGCGCAACGGGTAGGCTGCCAGCAGCAGCCCCATGGGCAGCAGCCAGGCCCAGGCCGGCAGCGCAGCCGCACCGCCAAGCACGGCGGACACCGGAAACCCGGCCGCCATGAACAGGCGCCGCCAGTGGCTGGCCTGCCGGGGCACCAGGGCCAGCCCGGCGCCAACCGCCGCCGCCACCAGCCAGGGCACGGCCGGTGGCCAGGCCAGGCCGGAGGCCAGGTGCATCAGCAGCCACAGCACGCCCCAGGCCGCCAGCCAGGTGGCCAGTGCCGGCAGTGGCCAGGGCAGATGGCGTGGCCAGGGCCTGGCCGCCGCGGGTGTGGGAAGAACCGGCATGCCGCCAGTGTGGCCAGCCGCCGGCCGGCGCGGTCGGCTGATAAGCCGTGGCCTTCGGGCGCTGCTGCGCCCGGCGCGCCGCAGAAAGAAAAATGGGCGGGATCCCGGAGGATCCCGCCCAGAAGACACAGGGACTGTGCCAGGAGGAGACAAGCAAGAAATCGGTGTCACCGCGCCGGCTGCGGGCCGGTGACCATGTTCAGACCCATGCCTGGACATCGGCCGCCGCCGGCCCGGGCTGGAGGCCGGCGCGGGCCGGCAGATTCAATCCACCAGGCAATCCTGCGCACTTGGCAGACGGATGGCACCGGCGTGGCGGCCCTTGCCGGCACGGGCGGGCGGGTTGCACAGGCCGCACACGTAGTGGCGGGCAATCTCGTGCGGATGGGTGACGAAGTGGCCGCCGCACTTGCTGCACTTGGTCATGGTGAGCATGCCGTTGTCGACGAACTTCACCAGGCGCCAGGCGCGGGTCACCGACAGCTGCGGCTCCAGCCCCTGGGCGCCCACCTGCTCCATGTAGAGCTTGTAGGCCTTGATCACGGTGTCGATCTCGTCGAGCGCGGCCACCTTGTTCAGGTATTCGTGGATGTTCAGGAAGAGGCTGGCATGGATGTTGGGTTGCCAGGTCATGAACCAGTCGGTGGAGAACGGCAGCTGGCCCTTGCTGGGGCTCTTGCCCGCCACTTCCTTGTACAGGCGCAGCAGGCGCTCGTAGCTGAGGTCGGTTTCGCTCTCCAGCACCTGCAGGCGGGCGCCGAGCTTGATCAGCTCCACCGCGGTGTCGATCTGCTTGGCTTCGGTCAGGATGCTCTTGGTGCGCGACATGGTTCTCTCTCCTGAGTGCTTGTTGGTGTGGTCTGGCGGGCAGTCGGCTTATGCAGCTTCCTGGTGGCGACCGGCCATCAGGATGGAGGCGTGCAGGCGGCTGACGCTTTCGTTGGCGGCGCTCTTGCCGTGGCTGGTCAGCAGGCCCCAGACCAGATCGTCGTCGCAGCGCATGCGGCACAGCAGGGTGTTGCCGGAGGCGATCTTCATCATCTGGGCCGGCGTCAGCGCCGCGATCATCGCGGCCGAGTCCTCGCTCAGGCCCAGGCGGAACAGGGCCTGGTCACGGTCGGTACGGATCAGGGTCTGGGCCAGCATCAGGTATGACAGATTGGCTTCGCGGATTTCGGCAAGGATCTGGTCTGAGTTCATGGTGGTCGTCCGGTGGTGGGTGGCGTGGGGTGCTTGTCGTCGTGTTGCCGGGCTGTGAACCCGGCGTGAAACGAACTGTAGGGATCGCAACAGGACGGCAACATCAGGCCAATTCGTCATCTTGAGTCCCTGTTCTTCGGGGTGGCGTGTCAGGCAACTTCCTACACGCCGGTCGGTGTCGGCCGCGTGCGCCGCGTCGCGCCAGGCCCACATTGCGCACGGAAGCCCCGCCGCAGCCATTGAAGTGCAGCCCCGCGCTGCCGACACTGCAGGCAGGCCGACTGCGGCACCTGCGCACAGCGCGCGCCCACCCCCTGCGAGGCTTCCATGCTGTTCGACACGCTCCACATGCTGCTGACCCTGCTGCTGCCCTGGGTGCTGGGCGCCCTGGTGCTGGGCGGCATCGTGGTCTGGCTGGTGGGCCGCCAGCCAGGCGCACGCCGGGCGACGCCGCCAAGCCCCCCCGCGGCGCCCGAACCGCCGACCCCCAGCGCCCGCACTGCTCCCACCTCCCCCAGCGCCCGCGCGCCCTCTCCACCACCACAACCCGCGCCCCGCCCTGGCGCGCCGTCGGCCGCGCCGGCCACCCCGGCGGCTGCGGTGCCGGTGGCCGGCCAAGCGCAGCCGCTGCAGGCCGATCTGCTGCTGGTCGACGATTCCGCGGTGGTGCGTGCCAAGCTGCGGCGCCTGTTCGAGCCCGCCGGCTACCGCATCGCACTGGCGCGCGACGGCGAAGAGGCCCTGGCCCTGCTGCAGGCGGGCCGCTACGCCCTGCTGCTGACCGACCTGGAGATGCCCCGGCTCGACGGCGTGGGCCTGATCCGGGCGGTGCAGCAGCAGCCCGGCTGGGCCGGCATGCCCATCCTGGCCATCACCGGGCATGACGACCTGCAGGCGCAGCTGAACCAGTTGCAGGCGGTGACCGGCATCTACCGCAAACCCTGGACCGACGATGACCTGCTGGGCCATGTGCAGGCCCTGGTGCAGCCGTCCCTGGTGCCGGCACCGCAGGCAGAAGACTGACGCTCCTGATCCGGCAAAGGCCGGCAAACACCGCGCTTTTCCAGCCTTGGCCGTCGGCGGCTGCTCCCTAGACTGGGCTTCCCCGATTGACGGAGTTGCGTGATGAACGCCATTGCCCTGGCCATGCCCACCCCCCTGAGCGCCGCCGCACTGCCGGCCCAGCCCGCAACGGCCATGGCGGGGCCCATGGCACCCGCAGCCGGCCTGGCGATGCTGGCCAGCACCTGTGTGGACCAGACCGCCGAGCTGCTGCGCCTGGCCTGCCGCCGCGGCCAGCTGGAAGATGCCAGCGCCGCGGCCCGCGTGGCCTTGCCACTGGCCCAGCCGCACTCGCCCCATGCCGCCATGCTGCAGGCGCTGGCGGCGTCCCAGCCGGTGCTGATGGTGCCGCCTGAAGAGCGGCGGCTGTACATGGTGCGCCTGGCCGACGGCCGGTCACAGGGCGTGATCCGGCTGCGCGACAACGGCCGCGTCGGCCTGAACGCCCCTGCCGGCTTCGAGCGCTGGCACCTGCGCGATGGCAACCTGGAGCTGTGCGACCCCGACGGCCAGGTGGCCGCGCGCTTCATGCTGTGTGGTGACCGCGCCGGCCTGCGCCTGTACCTGGGCGCACGCGCCGCCGACGGCCTGCCCTGCGTGCTGGAGGAACTGCGCTGCACCTACACCCGGCTGAGCCTGCTCGACCCGGAACTGGTCGACCCGTTCTGCAGCCTCTACAGCGCCGACGACATGGTGCCCGCCGAGCTGCCGCGCGGTGCGGCCCTGCTGCTGGGCGCGCCCCACACCCGCATCGACCGGCTGGCACGCACGCTGAACGAGACCGACGGCGTGCACTTCGACGGTGACCTGCTGCACCCACGGGGCATGCAGCTGGCCGAACGGCTGCTCAGCCGCAACGCCGCCCGCACGCTGCATGCCTTGCGCGCCAAGGACGCGGCCTGGTTCGCCCGCATGATGCTGAGCCGCTCCCACGACGCGCTGGGCCGCGACCTCACCGCGCTGCGGGTGCGCGGCTTCACGATGGCGGCCGCGCACAACGCCAGCGCGCTGGACTGGGCCCTGGCCGACCCGGCATTGCGCATCGTGCATGTGGTGCGCAGCAACCTGCTGGCCGAGTTCGCCGACCTGCTGGACGCCCAGCAAGCCAGCACGGGGCAGCCCCTGCCGTTCGAGCCCGAACGCTTCGGCCGCTTCATCGAGATGAAGCAGCGGCACCTCGACGGCCTGCGTGACCGCCTGCGCCAGCGCAACGGCGACACGGTGGAAGTGGATGGCAGCCGACTGAACCAGGCCACCGTGGCCGAGCTGCTGGGCTTCCTGACCGACGACACCGACACCGCGCGCATCGCCTGCGAGGGCGTGCCCATCAGCGCCCAGCGGGTGATCGACCGCTTCGACAACCCCGAGGCCGTGCTGCCCTGCCTGCGCACCATTCACCGCATGGGCTGGGCAGAGGCCGAAGGCCAGGTGGTCGATCCCGACTGAGCGCCTGCAGACCAGAACGCAACACAACAGGGGGCCCGCGGGCCCCCTGTGCCATTGCGGCCCGCCCCGACAGCCCTGCGGCCTGGCAAGGGAAGGCGACACGGCCGCCCCCAACGCCTGAACTGCGCGGACATCCGCTGCCTGTTGCGGCGATCAGCAGCGCCGCCGCGGCCCTTGGCGGCATGAAACGCGGCCACTTGAGGGCCACATCGGGGCCATCGGCGTGACCAAGGTCACGGCATCGGCACTGCACCATCTTGACAGGCTTCGAAATTGTTTTGCACGAAGCCCTCAAGTTGAAAAACGGATTCGCCGATACCCAAACCAACGGGCGGTCCACAAAGACCACCGCGGTCCGGTTAGCCGGCCGATGGACGACAGGCCACTCAAGGTGACCCGAGATCATGGGCGACTAGCGCGGGCGTGCTGGGCAGATTGCCGTGGGGCAACTGTTCGGCGTGCAACGGTGGTGACGCTGACTTCACGCCACCACCCGAGTAACGCCGGCGCTCCCGCCGGGATTCATCGAAGCTGAAAGGAATTTACCGTGCCCCAAACCATCAACACCAACCTGACTTCGATCAACGCACAGAGGAACCTGTCGATGTCGCAGTCTTCGCTGTCGGTCTCCATGCAGCGCCTGTCGTCCGGCCTGCGCGTCAACTCCGCCAAGGACGACGCAGCCGGCCTGGCGATTGCCGAGCGCATGACGAGCCAGGTACGCGGCATGAACGTGGCCATCCGCAATGCCAACGACGGCATCTCGATGTCGCAGACGGCTGAAGGCGCGATGGGCAAGGTGGCCGACTCGCTGCAGCGCATGCGTGAACTGTCGGTGCAGGCCGCCAACGCCACCAACAGCAACAGCGACAAGGACTCGCTGGACAAGGAGTTCGGCGAGCTGGCCAAGGAAATCCAGCGCGTGCTCGGCGGCACCACCTTCAACGGCCTGAACATCCTGGGCACCGAGGCCGCGGCCTTCCGCTTCCAGGTGGGCGCCAACACCACCGCCGACGACACCATCGACATCACCACCACCGACCTGACGGCCGACGCCACCATCTCGGTGGTGGCGGGTACCGACAACACCGGCTCGGGCCGGGCGGTGATCGACAACACGGCCGATGCCACCACCATCCAGGGCGTGATCGACAACATCGACGTCGCGCTGGACACGGTGAACAGCCAGCGCGCGGTGATGGGTGCCTCGCAGTCGCGCTTTGAATCGGTGATCACCAACCTGCAGATCTCGGTGGAGAACCAGAGCGCTGCCAAGAGCCGCATCATGGACACCGACTTCGCGGTGGAAACCGCGAACCTCAGCCGCGCACAGATCCTGCAACAGGCCGGCAATGCGATGGTTGCACAGGCGAACCAGCTGCCGCAGCAGGTCCTGACGCTGCTTCGATGACCTCCTGACGGCTGCGCCGAGCGAGCGCCACGGTGGTGGCATTCAGGCACGCGCACCACCCGACTGACGACGCGCCGATCCCGCCCAGGACGGCGCGTTGTTTTTTTCACGCGGCGGCATGCAACACCATCAAGCCCGCCGGCCATCGACCGATAAGACCTGAAGCAGTCGACCCACTCTGCCGACCCGCCGCAGGAGACACCTGCTGGGGTCCATCCGAGCGAAGGACAAGTTCGTGCCGCAGACCATCAACACCAACATCATCGCGCTCAATGCGCAGCGCAACCTGGCCGGATCGCAGTCATCCCTGGCCAGCTCGATGCAGCGCCTGTCATCGGGCATGCGCGTCAATTCCGCCAAGGACGACGCGGCCGGCATGGCCATTGCCGAGCGCATGACCGCGCAGATCCGCGGCATGAATGTCGCGGCACGCAACGCCAACGACGGCATCTCGCTGGCCCAGACCGCCGAGGGCGCGCTGGGCAAGGTGTCGGACTCGCTGCAGCGCATGCGAGAGCTGGCCGTGCAGGCCGCCAACGCCACCAACTCCGACAGCGACAAGGATTCGCTGGACAAGGAGTTCGGCGAGCTGGCCAAGGAGATCCAGCGTGTGCTGGGCGGCACCACCTTCAATGGCCTGGCCGTGCTGGGTGGCG
Organism: Burkholderiaceae bacterium; assembly: GCA_017999135.1. Classification (GTDB taxonomy): domain Bacteria; phylum Pseudomonadota; class Gammaproteobacteria; order Burkholderiales; family Burkholderiaceae_C; genus Pseudaquabacterium. Next base: position 6,693 of record JAGOBT010000003.1, on the reverse strand, counting down.
ATGCCGGCACGCAGACCTTCCAGGTGGGGGCCAACACCGGCAGCAACGACAGCATCGCCATCACCACCACCAACATGACGACCAACGCCGACATCACGGCGGTGGCCGGCACCGACAACGCCGGCGGCAGCCGGGCGGTGATCGACAACACCGCCGATGCCAGCACCATCCAGGACGTGATCGACAACATCGACACCGCACTGGACACGATCAACAGCGAGCGCGCCACGCTCGGTGCGTCGCAGTCGCGCTTCGACGCGGTGGTGTCCAACCTGCAGATCTCGATCGAGAACCAGAGCGCTGCACGCAGCCGCATCATCGACACCGACTTCGCTGTCGAGACGTCGAACCTGAGCCGTGCGCAGATCCTGCAGCAGGCCGGCAACGCGATGGTGGCGCAGGCCAACCAGCTGCCCGAGCAGGTGCTGCAGTTGCTACGGTAAACCGGACAAGCCGCGCACAGCGCGCGCCACAGGCCCTGCCGGCAAACCACCGGCAGGGCCTGTGCCACTTCTGGTGCCCGGTTGCGAACAGTCGGGGCTTCGATGCTCATTTCGAGGATTCGGACAGCGGCGGTTTTTTCACAATGGGCCCAACGCTTGAGACGCCGATCCGGCGACACCACCAGGAGTGGCCCACATGCCCCAGACGATCAACACGAACATCGCTTCGCTGAACGCACAGCGCAGCCTGAACACGTCGCAGGGTTCCCTGGCGACATCGATGCAACGGCTCTCGTCGGGCCTGCGCGTGAATTCAGCCAAGGACGATGCCGCCGGCCTGGCGATCGCCGAACGCATGAACGCCCAGGTGCGTGGCATGAACGCCGCCGTGCGCAATGCCAACGACGGCATCTCGATGGCGCAGACCAGCGAAGGATCGCTGGGCAAGGTGGCCGACGCGCTGCAACGCATGCGTGAGCTGGCGGTGCAGTCGGCCAACGCCACCAACTCGGCCAGCGACAAGGATTCGCTGGACAAGGAGTTCGGCGAACTGGCCAAGGAAGTGCAGCGGGTGCTGGGTGCCACCACGTTCAACGGCAAGCATGTGCTGGGCGTTGAAGCCGGCGCCATGCAGTTCCAGGTGGGCGCCAACACCACGGCCGACGACACCATCGACATCACCACCATCGACCTGACGTCCGATGCCACCATCACGGCAGTGGCGGGCACCGACAACACCGGCGCCGGGCGCGCAGTGATCGACAACACCGCCGACGTGGCCACGATCCACGTGGTGATCGACAACATCGACAACGCGCTGGACACCGTCAACGCCGAGCGCGCCACGCTGGGTGCGTCGCAGTCACGCTTTGAATCGGTGATCGCCAACCTGCAGGTGTCGGTGGAGAACCAGAGCGCGGCCAAGTCCCGCATCATGGACGCCGACTTCGCTGCGGAAACCGCCAACATGAGCCGCGCACAGATCCTGCAGCAGGCCGGCAACGCGATGGTGGCCCAGGCCAACCAGCTGCCGCAGCAGGTGCTGCGGCTGCTGCAAGGCTGAGCCCGGACACGGACAGTCCTGAGGACTGTCCGTGCCTGGCGAAGCGGCCGAGCTCTGCGAGGCCGTGGGTGGACAGCACGGCCCGGCATCCCCGGGCCGTTGTCATTGGCGCGGCCTGCGGCTCAAGTGCCGGCGCCGCAGGCCGAAACAACGGTTGCGAAGGAGCACCCCCACCATGGCCACATCCGTTTCCGGCGTCGGCAGCATCACCTCCACCGGCTTGGGCAGCGGGCTGGACGTCGCCGGCATCCTCGACCGGCTCATGGCGGTGGAGCAGCGGCCGCTGGACCTGCTGCAGACCGCCGCCTCCACGCTCAACACCAAGCTGTCGACCGTGTCGCAGCTGCAGGGCCACTTCTCCACGCTGCGTGACAAGGCCAATGCACTGACCGCGCCCACGCTGTGGTCGGGCACCACCGCCACATCGGCCGATACTGCCGCGGTCAAGGTGTCCACCGGCACCAATGCGGTGGCCGGCAGCTATGCCGTCAACGTCAGCCGCCTGGCCGTGGGCCAGACCGTGACCAGCACCACCCTGCCCGCGGCCACCAGCACGCTGAGCGCCGGCACGCTGACCATCGAGCTGGGCAGCTGGGGCGCTGGCGACCCGGCGGCAGACTTCACCGCCAAGGCCGGCAGCAGCGCGGTGACGATCGACATCGCCGACGGCGAGACCAGCCTGTCGGCGATCCGCGACAAGATCAACAGCGCCGGGGCCGGCGTCACGGCCAGCCTGGTGACCGACGCATCGGGCACCCGGCTGAGCCTGCGCTCGGCGGCCACCGGCAGCGAGAACGGCTTCCGTGTCAGCGTGGCCGAAGCGGCGCCCGATGGCGACGACGCCAGCGGCCTGTCGGCCCTGGGCTTCGACGCCAGTGCCGCCAGCTCGCCGATGGCGCGCACCATGTCGGCGGCCAACGCCGAGCTCACGGTCAACGGCATCCCGCTCAGTTCGGCCAGCAACACGCTGACCGACGTGGTCGACGGGCTCACGCTGAACCTGGTCAAGCCCACCGCTGGCGACGTGGAGGTCAGCGTGGCCACCGACACCACGTCGGTCAAGACGGCCATCACCGACTTCGTGTCCGCGTTCAACACCCTGGCCAGCTTCATCCGCACCCAGACCGCCTACAACGCCGACAGCAAGAACGCCGGCACGCTGCAGGGCGACCAGTCCACCCTGTCGCTGCAGAGCCAGCTGCGCGCGGTGCTGAACCAGGGCAGCACCGCCTCGGCCACCTGGTCGCGCCTGTCGGACATTGGCCTGGCCATCAAGAGCGACGGCACGCTGGAGACCAACGCCACCAAGCTCGACAACGCCCTGGGCAACCTGGGCGAGCTGAAGAAGCTGATGGCGGGTGACGGCAGCACCAGCGCCGAGATGGGCTTCGTGCGGCGCTTCAAGAACCTGGCCGATGCCGCACTGGGCAGCAGCGGCGTGTTCGAGAGCCGCAGCGCCAGCCTGCGGGCCAGCGTGGACCGCAATGCCAAGGACCAGGACACGATGGAGCTGAAGCTGGAGAAGACCCGCGCCCGCCTGCAGGCGCAGTACTCGGCGCTGGACACCAAGATGGCCTCGCTGACCAACCTCAGCAGCTACATGACGCAGCAGATCGCCCAGATGAACAACAGCAGCAACTGATCCGGGTTGCCCTTGCCGCGGGCCGGCCAGCGCAGTGCGCTGGCCGGCCCGCGGCGCTTGGTGCCGGGCCGCGCCAGCCACCGACGCAGCTTGCAACAACCGGGGGCTTTCTCGGGGATCTGCGCCACTCAAGTCTGGCGGCGACGGTCCGATAAATCCCTCAACAACGCCGCCACTGACCGCCACCCACGACGCCAGGCTTCCCATGTTCAGCGCACCCCACAGCAGTTCCAACCCGCAGGCACGGCAGTTCGCCGGGGCCTACCACCAGGTGGGCGTGCAGACCATGGTCTCGGGCGCCTCGGCGCACGGCCTGGTGGCGCTGCTGTTCGACGGCTTCATGGCCGCCGTGCACCGTGCCAAGGGCGCCATGCGCCATGGCGACATCGCCGGCAAGGGCCAGGCCATCGGCCATGCCGTGCGCATCATCGACGAGGGCTTGAAGTCGGCCCTCGATCTCAAGGCCGGCGGCAAGCTCGCGGCCGACCTGTCCGACCTGTATGCCTACGTCTGTCTGCGCCTGATCCAGGCGAACCTGAACAGCGACGAGGCTGCGCTGGACGAGTGCCTGCGCCTGGTGACGCCGCTGCGCGACGCCTGGCAGGCGATCGGTGACCGGGTGAACCACCCGGTCAAGAGCTGAACCGCCGGACCTGACCACGACGCCCACGCGCGCCCCACCAGCGAGCCCCTCCATGAACAGCAGTCTGATCAGTTACTACGAAGCCATCGAGAAGGCCAGCGCCGACATGCTGGATGCCGCACGCGCCGGCAACTGGGACCACGTGATCAAGCTCGAAGGCGCCTGCGTGCTGCTCATCAGCCAGCTGAAGAACGCGGCCCGCGGCGCGGCGCTCAGCACCGACGAGCACCAGCTGAAGTCACGCATCATGAAGCGCGTGCTGGTCAACGACGCCGAGATCCGCCACCTGGCAGAGCCCTGGCTGGAAGACCTGGACCAGATCATGACCGGTCGCAACAAGACCTTGCACTGACACGGGCACGCCTGGCCGCCTCAGCCATGAGCTTCCTCGACACGCAACCGGCCCCGATCGACAGCGACGGGCACGACGACCCGTTCGCCCAGTTCCGCAGCAGCCACCCGCGCGAAGTGCTGGCCCTGCTGCGCGAGCTGCGCGATGGCGGCACGCCGGTCGCGCTGTCGTCCCCTGGCGGCACGGGTCTGGGTGCCACGGTGTGGACGGTCGACCCCGACCGCGGTCGCATCGCCTTCGACGTGGAACCACAGGACCCGCAGCTGCCCGGCCTGGTGGAAAGCAATGAGTTGACTGCGGTGGCCTACCTCGATTCGGTCAAGCTGCAGTTCGACCTGCACGACCTGGTGCTGGTGCGCAGCCCGCGGGCCACGGCGCTGCAGGCCCGCATGCCGGCCTGCGTGTACCGCTTCCAGCGGCGGTCTGCCTACCGGGTGCGCACGCTGGACCGCGGCGCGCCGGTGGCCCGCCTGCGCCACCCCAGCCTGCCCGACATGCAGCTGGCGCTGCGCATCCTGGACCTCAGCATCGGCGGCTGCGCCCTGCTGCTGCCCGACAACGTGCCGCCGCTGCCCCCAGGGCTGGAGATGGGCGGCGTGGTGCTCGACCTGGACACCGACACCCTGCTGGAGGTGGTGCTGCGCATCCAGCATGCCACCAGCGTGCAGGGCAAGAACACCGGCATGCGCCTGGGCTGCGAGCTGGTGCGGCCCGACAACGGCGTGCAGCGCACCTTGCAGCGCTACATCGACCAGACCCAGAAGCGCCGGCGTCTGCTCAACCTCGATTGACTGGCCGATGGCCCTGCAACGCCGCGCCCACGCCGCTGGAGCCGCCTCAGCCGCCGGATTCACCCTGCTCGAGCTGGCCATCGCGCTGGCCATCACCAGCCTGCTGGCGGCGATGGCGGTGCCCAGCTACGCCTCGCTGATCGCACGGCAGCGCCTGCAGGCAGCCGTGGAACACCTGCGCGCCGACATCGCGCTGGCGCGGCAGGAGGCCGGGCGCCGGGCGCAGCCGGTGCACCTGGTGTTCCAGCCCGGCAGCAGCTGGTGCTATGCCATCGGCACCGGGCCGGTGGGTGACTGCCGGCAGGCACAGGGCGGCGCGGGCAGCGGACTGATCAAGCTGGTGCGCGGCAGCACCCAGCCCGGCGTGCAGCTGCTGCAGGCCAACCCGATGACCATCGACGGCCGCACGGGCGGCAGCCTGCGCACCGATGGCTTGGCCCGCTTCGCGTCGGCCGAAGGCCAGCAGCTGCAGGTGCGGCTCAGCGCGCTGGGGCATGCCAGCGTCTGCGCACCGGCCGGTGCCGTGGCAGGCACACCGCCCTGCCCGGCCAGCCCGCCCGGACTCTGATCGATCCGCCGGCAGCCGCCGGCACAGTGTCTGTCCGAAGTGGCAAGCGCCGCCGTCTGCGGCACAGTGCGCACAACGCATCTGCCGGAGACACCCTGCCATGACCACCCCACCCCTGCTCCTGTCCCATGCCCGCGGCACCACCACCCCGCCGCTGCAGGATTGCACCATCGGCCAGGCGCTGGATGCCACCGTGGCCCGCCACGGCGACCGCGAGGCCCTGGTGGTGCCGCACCAGGGCGTGCGCTGGACCTGGCGCCAGCTGGCGCAACAGGCCGATGCCGTGGCCGCTGGCTTGCTGGCCATGGGCCTGCAGCCTGGCGACCGGGTCGGCATCTGGGCGCCCAACTGCGCCGAATGGGTGCTCAGCCAGCTGGCCACCGCCCGTGCCGGCCTGGTGCTGGTCAACGTCAACCCGGCCTACCGCCGCAGCGAGCTGGAATACGCCCTGAACAAGGTGGGCTGCACCGCCCTGGTGCTGGCCCCGGCGCTGAAGACCAGCGACTACCTCGCCATCGTCCATGACCTGGCACCCGAGCTGGCCGCCAGCACGCCCGGCCAGCTGCAGGCCGCCGCCCTGCCCCAGCTGCGCTGGGTGGTGCGGCTGGGCGAGGCCGCCACCCCGGGCATGCTGAACTTCAACGCCATCGCCGGCCTGGCCACCGCCGCCAGCCGCGCCCGGCTGGCCGAGATCGGCCCCACGCTGCGCGCCACCGACGCCATCAACATCCAGTTCACCAGCGGCACCACCGGCCACCCCAAGGGCGCCACCCTCACCCACCGCAACATCCTGAACAACGGCTTCTTCGTGGGCGAGGCCATCCGCCTGACGGAACACGACCGGCTGTGCATCCCCGTGCCGCTGTACCACTGCTTCGGCATGGTGATGGGCAACCTGGGCTGCCTGACGCATGGCGCCACCATGGTCTACCCGGCCGAGGCCTTCGACCCGCTGGCCGTGCTGCAGACGGTGCAGGACGAACGCTGCACCGCGCTGTACGGCGTGCCCACGATGTTCATCGCCGAGCTGGACCACCCGCGCTTTGCCGAATTCGACATCCGCAGCCTGCGCACCGGCATCATGGCCGGATCACCCTGCCCGATCGAGGTGATGAAGCGGGTGCAGGCGCAGATGCACATGACCGAAGTGACCATCGCCTACGGCATGACCGAGACATCGCCGGTCAGCAC
>JAGOBT010000150.1 GCA_017999135.1 Burkholderiaceae bacterium | reverse complement strand
GGGGTGGGCGACCGCCCTTGCCGCATGGCCAGGCCGCCCGGCGCCATCACGGGGTTCGTCGTCAGGCGGCCGAAGAACCGGCGGCATGGTTCGCTCGCATCGCAGGCCTTCTCCAGGCGTGACGCCCGAGCACGGCTGCCGCCAGGAACAGCAACGTTGCCAGCGTGGTGGCCACGGCGGTGATGGCCCGCTTCGGCTTGCTCTTGCGCTCGGGCGCGGTCGCCGGGTCAACCACCTGGATCAGTGCACCCTCGCGGCTTTCGTCGACCCGTGCGATCTCGAATTGCCTTGCATACAGTTCAAACAGCGTTTCCTGGTACTTGAACTCGCGGTACTTGCTGATGTAGTCTGGCCCACCCGTGGACTCGGTGGCCTGCTCGGCACGCGCCAGCTGTGACACCACCGCCGCCAGCTCGGCCCGTTGCCGGATCACCTCCGGGGCGCTGTCCGTGAGCGAGCCGCGCAGCGTCTGGAGCTTCACTTCGGCGGCGGTCACTTCCGCCTTCAGCCGGGCATAGGCGTCTGCGGCCGCCCTGGGCTCGGCCTTCAGTGCACCGGCGCTGAATCCACTGGCCTGCAGCGCCTGCTGCGCAGTGACGAGCTTGTCGCGGCTGAGCGCCAGCTGCTGTTCGAAGAACACCCGGCGCTGCTGGGCCTCGGTCACCGCCAGCGTCTGCGTCATCGCCCTGAGCTCCTTCACGTAGCGGTTGGCGATGTCCGCGGCGCGCTGCGGGCTCTTGTCGTCCACGGCCACACTGATCAACCCATCCTTCTTGCCGAGCGTGATGAGCACATTGGAAGACAGGGCCTTGCGTGCATCCACCTTGAACTTGGCCTCGTACACGTCCAGCAGCTTGAACTCGTCGATGATGCGGTCGGACAGCGTGACGCTTTGCATCAGGGCGACATAGCGATCTGCGGCATTCGAAGGGGCCGTGGCTCCGCCGGCCAAGCCCGCCAGCGGACCCAACGAGGCCAGGAGTGAGGCAGCACTGCCTTGTGCCTGCTGCGGCGGCATGAAGGTCGTGGTCGCCGTGAAGGTGGGCGCGATGAGCCCGGTGATGCCCACCGACAGCACGCCAGCCGCCAGCGGCGCGAGGATCAGCAGCTTGCGCCTGGCAGACAGGACACTGAACATCTCTGCCAGGGTCATGCCCTGTTCGTCGTCGTACTCGGCAAGGTCTGCCGCTGCTTCAGCGCGCGCATGCATGATTGGCGCCCTGTCAGTTCGTGGCGGACTTGATGCCGGCCAGCCCGATGCCGAACTGGTACATCAGCAAGGTCCAATCCTTGGCCCCCTGCAGGAATGTCGTCTTGTTCAGTTCCTCTGGCACAAAGATGGTGTCGCCCGGGTCGGCAATGGTGCCGGCCAGTTGATTGCCGCGAGAGAAGTAGCCGCTCTCCTGCAAGCTGCTCCGAACCGATCCGTTGGCACGCACGACAAAGATGCTCTGGTCATCGGCGCCGCGGGTCGGTCCTCCAGCCAGTCGGACATAGTCACCCACGGTGCGCCCGCCTGAATGCAGATAGCTGCCGGCGCTGAACACGCTGCCAAAGACACCGACGGTGGTGGGCTGTGGCGGAATGTAGATGCGGTCGCCGCTTTCGAGCACCAACTCCGGCAGCGCACTGGCATTCGGGGTCAGCGGCAGCACGATGCGTCCGGTGGGCTTCAGCGTCTTCAGCTGATCGATGAATCGGCTGCTCGTGGTCGATGCCGATGTCGCCGCAGAGGCCTCTTCGGCGGTGTCGATGCGCCTGGTGCTGGCGTTTCGCATCAGCTGCAATTCAAAGTCACGCAGGGCGCGCTCATAGTTGCGTTGCTGGGTCTCGCGCACGCTCTCACGCATCAGCTCCGTGCCGTAGAGATAGGCGCCGGCCGTGGTGCCTCCGGCGGCGCGCACTGCGTCGGCCACCGAACTGGCCGGCGGCAGCACGTATTCACCCGGCCGTGCCACCTCGCCTTCGACCCGCACGCGGGTGTTCTGTCGCAACAGCGGCTGCATCGATTCAACGGCATTGAACGCCCGCAGCACATCGCCGCTGGCCAGCGCCAGCTTCCCGGCGGCGGGCTGGTCGATCTGCGTGACGCGCACGGTGGCGCGTTCGTCCAGCCGTTCGATCGCCAGCCGCGTGGTGTCGGCCACCGTGCTGTAGCCGCCCGCCATGCGCAGCAGGTCGTCGACCGTCTCGTTCTTCTTCACCTCGAAGATGGCCGGCCGGTTGACGCTGCCGACGATGGCCACCTGGCGACCGACAGGCCCGACGTGGATCACGTCGTCCGCCTGCACCAGTTGATCTGCCGAACGGTCGCCGTTGAGCAGGAGTTCATAGAGGTCGATGGGCGCGGCCGCTGCATTGCCCCGGCGCAGTTTGATGTCGCGGAAACTGCCGGCAGCCGATGGGCCGCCGGCGCGCAGCAATGCCTGCATCACCGTGGAGAGGCTGTTGACCAGAACGGCACCAGGCCGTTCGACGAAGCCCGTGACGTACACCCGCACGCCACGCAACTGCCCCAATGACACGCTGACCTGGAAATTCTTGTAGACCAGGGCCACGCGGCGACCGATCACATCGGGCAGGTCGGCATAGCGCACACCCGAGACGAAGACCGGGCCGACGCGCGGGATCGTGATGCGCCCGGTTCGGTCGACCAGCAGGCGCAGATCGGCATCGACCGAGCCCCACAGGGTCACCACCAGTTCGTCGCCGGCGCGCAGCAGATAGTCAGGCGGTACGGCAGGGTTGTAGTCGGTCACGTCGTTCCAGCCGGCAGGCCCGCCCGAACTCATCGGGTTGCCTTGGCCGACGGACGCACCCGCGCCCATCGTGCTGCTGGTGCCAGAGAGCGCGGTTGCGCTGCCCATGTCGCTGTTGCCGGTGTATCCGGCCCGCGCAGCCTGGCCGCCGACGCCGGTCGCCAGGTCGAAGCCAAAGCGCCGGATGTCGCTGCCGCCAGGCAGGCTGCGCACGTAGGTCTCGAACTCGCCGGGCTTGGATCCGTCCGGCAGGTTGCGCGGTGCCAACGGCAGGTCCGTGGTGCTGCGACCGGCGGCGCGCGGGTTGCTGCCAGCCTGGTTGGGTTGCCGCAATGTGTGGGACGCGCCGGGGCTGGCGGCCGACTCCTGGATGGCCTGCACCTGGGCCGGTTCGGACTGCGCCTGGGCGGCGACTGAACCGATGAAGACATGTGCAGCAGCCACAACGATGCGGCATGCCGCACCTTTGAACGCTTCCAGTGTGCGGCAGTTCAGTGTCATGCTGGGCGGGGTACCTGGGGCGGTCCCTGGTGATCGGAAGAGGGGTCGACACCCAGGGGCTTGCGCGTGTTGTCCACATGCATCCGGAATGCGATCCCGGATTCTAAGCGGGTTGCCCCGCCGTGCCTGACTCCTAGAATGCCGGTCGATGTATGAGCTGCTCGCCGCCTTTGCGGTGTCCTTGGGGTGCACGCTGCTGCTGGTGCGCCACTCCAAATTCGCTGCGCACCGCTTCCATGACCACGATCTGTCGGGGCCGCAGAAGTTTCACGCCACGCCAGTCCCGCGTGTCGGCGGCATTGGCATCTTTGCCGGCATCACAGCCGGCATGCTGGTGATCTGGTGGCGGCAACCGCAATTCGCTGGTGCCGCGTTCCTGCTGCTGCTGTGCGCCATGCCGGCCTTCGGTTCGGGCCTGACGGAAGACCTGACCAAGACCCAGAGCCCCCGCAGGCGGCTGGCGTTCACGGCCATTTCGTCGGCACTGGCAGTCTGGTGGTTGGACGCAGTGATCAGCCGGACAGACATCCCCGGGCTGGATTGGCTGGTGTCGTTCCACCTGGGTGCGGCCGCGGTCACGGTCTTCGTCGTGGCCGGCGTCGCCAACTCGCTGAACATCATCGACGGGTTCAACGGCCTGGCCTCCATGTGCGCGGTGCTGATGCTGGCCAGCGTCGGCTATGTCGCGTTCCAGGTCAACGACATGCTGATCGTCTGGCTGGCGGTGGCGGGTGTCGGCGCCGTGCTGGGCTTCTTCGTTCTGAACTTCCCGGCAGGCCTGATCTTCCTGGGCGATGGCGGCGCGTACATCCTCGGCTTCTACGTGGCCGAGCTCGCCATCCTGCTGCTGCACCGCAATCCATCGGTCTCGCCGATGTTCCCGCTGCTGGTGTGCATCTACCCGGTGTTCGAAACCGTGTTCTCGATCTACCGGCGGGTCATGTTGCGCGGCCAGCCCGCAGGCATGCCTGACGGCATCCACCTGCATTCACTGATCTACCGGCGCATCATGCGCTGGGCGACCGGCCGCAAGTCGAAGCGGTCGGCGGCCCGCCGCAATTCGATGACGTCGCCCTATCTGTGGATGCTGTGCATGACGGCCGTGGTGCCGGCCATGCTGTTCTGGGACAGCACGCCGCTGCTCGGCGGCTTCATCGTGCTGTTCGGTCTGAGCTACACCGTGCTGTACTGGCGCATCGTGCGTTTCAAGGCGCCGCGCTGGATGGTGACCCGCCGCTGAAGCGTCGTCTCGGGTCAGTCCGCAGGCGGCGGGGCCGGCCCGGTGGGTCAGAAGGTTTCCGCGTCGGCCAGCACGGGCGCGCTGGCATCCTTGGGCGCCAGCAGCGGCTCTACGCCCGCAGGCCATTCGATGCCGATGGCCGGGTCGTCCCAGCGGATGGCGCGTTCGCAGTCCTTGGCGTAGACATCGGTGGTCTTGTAGAGAAAGCGGGTGTCGTCGGTCAGCGCCATGAAGGCGTGGGCGAAACCCTCGGGGATCCACAACTGGCGCTTGTTCTGTGCGCTCAGTTCCACGGCCACCCACTGGCCGAAGTGGGGCGACCCGCGCCGGATGTCGACGGCCACGTCGACCACTGCACCCTGCACCACGCGCACCAGCTTGCCCTGGGCGTGCGGCGGCAGCTGGTAGTGCAGGCCACGCAGCACGCCGCGTGCTGACTGGGATTCGTTGTCCTGCACGAAGGGCCGGGGGGCCGGCAGCCCCAGTGCGGCCAGGCCATCCTGGAAGCGGCGGTGGTTGTAGCTTTCCATGAACCAGCCGCGCGCGTCGCTGAACACGGCGGGTTCGATGATGACGACGTCGGGCAGTCGGGTGGCGGTGAACTTCATGCGGTCCTCGTCAGTGGGATGTCCGGCGCTGTCGCCCGGCACCAGCGGCAGGCCTGAACGCGGTTCCGACGCCCAATTCTAGGGTGGGGCACAGCCTGGCCGGGCGTCAGAAACCGCCCGCTTCACCGGTCGCGGATAATGGTGCACCAATGAACGACACCACCCCCACCGCCGTTGTCGGCGACGTCAGCGCCGACTTGCCCGCCGCTGAGACCCTGCCGCAGCGCTTCGAGACGCTCGCGCTCGACCCCAAGCTGCTGCGCGCCGTCACCGAATCGGGCTACACGTCGATGACGCCGATCCAGGCCAAGGCCATCCCGCTGGTGCTGGCCGGGCGTGACGTGATGGGCGCTGCCCAGACCGGCACCGGCAAGACCGCCGCCTTCTCGCTGCCGCTGCTGCAGAAGATGATGAAGCACGAGACGGCATCGATGTCGCCAGCGCGGCACCCGGTGCGGGCCCTGGTGCTGACACCCACGCGTGAACTGGCCGACCAGGTGGCCAACAACGTCAAGACCTACGCCAAGCACACCCAGTTGCGCAGCACCGTGGTGTTCGGCGGCATCGACATGAAGCCGCAGACGGCCGAGCTGAAGCGTGGCGTCGAGGTGCTGATCGCCACGCCGGGCCGCCTGCTCGACCACATCGAGGCCAAGAACTGCGTGCTCAACCAGGTCGAGTACGTGGTGCTCGACGAGGCCGACCGCATGCTCGACATCGGCTTCCTGCCTGACCTGCAGCGCATCCTGAGCTACCTGCCCAAGGGCAATCGGCAGACCCTGCTGTTCTCGGCCACCTTCTCGCCCGAGATCAAGAAACTGGCGCAGAGCTACCTGCAGGACCCGATCACCGTGGAGGTGGCGCGTGCCAACGCCACCGCCACCAATGTGGAGCAGCGTTTCTACAGCGTGGCCGAGGACGACAAGCGCGCCGCCGTGCGCCAGCTGATCAAGACCCGGTCGCTGACCCAGGCCATCATCTTCGTCAACAGCAAGCTGGGCGCCGCCCGCCTGGCGCGCAGCTTCGAGCGCGACGGCATGCGCACCCAGGCGCTGCACGGCGACAAGAGCCAGGACGAGCGCCTGAAGGCCCTGCAGGCCTTCAAGGCCGGAGAGGTCGACCTGCTGGTGGCCACCGATGTGGCCGCACGCGGCCTGGACATCGCCGATCTGCCCGCCGTCTTCAACTTCGACGTGCCGTTCAATGCCGAAGACTATGTGCACCGCATCGGCCGCACCGGCCGCGCCGGTGCGTCAGGCCTGGCAGTCACCCTGGTCGACCGCGACGACATGCGCCTGGTGGGCGACATCGAGCGGTTGATCAAGACCAAGATCGACCTCGAGCCCTACGAACTGGTGGACGACCGGGCACGCCGCGCACCGTACCGGGAGCGCGAACGCGAGCGGGTGGACGAGCGCCCCGCGCGCGACGATGACACACCGCCGGCCCGTGCGCCTGAACGCGCGCCGCGCGAGTTCGACCGCCCGCGCCGCAGCGCCCAGCCCCCGGCTGATCCGTTCTTCGAGAAGCCCTACGAGCCTTCGGTGCCCGATGGCGAGAAGCCGGCCTGGGAGCAGAAGGGCGCGGCTGCGCCGGCCCCGGCGCGCGGCTTGTCGCCCAACATCCGCAGCAAGCGCAAGGTGGCGTCGCTGCTGGGCGGCGGCAGCAAGGCCTGACACCTGCCAGCCACACCGGTGGTGCGGGTCAGCCAGCCAGCCAGCTGAACACCGCCGGCAGCCGCCCGCCCAGGGCCGCAGCCGGCGCATGGCGCCACGCGGCCACGCTGCGGGTTTCGCAGCGGGCAGCCGGCAATGTCAGCCCACTGGCCACGGCCAGCTGCGTGGCGGGCTGCAGATGCTGCAGCAGCGCGGCCAGCAGCGCGTCGTTGCGGTAGGGCGTCTCGATGGCGATCTGCGTCTGCTGGCTGCGGCGCGACAGCGACTCCAGCTCGCGGATGCGCGCGGCACGCGCTGCGGGTTCCACGGGCAGGTAGCCGACGAAGGCGAAGCTCTGGCCATTCAGGCCGCTGGCGGCCAGCGCCAGCAGCAGCGAGGTGGGCCCCGACAGCGGCACCACCACCAGGCCCAGTGCATGGGCGGCCTGCACCAGGGCGGCGCCAGGGTCGGCCACGGCCGGCAGGCCGGCTTCGGACAACAGCCCCACATCATGCCCGGCCAGCGCCGGCGCCAGCAGCGGCCGCAGGTCGGGCGGTGCCGCCGGCTTGCCGCCGCCCTTGGCCGGGCGCGGCAGTTCGGTGATCTGGATCTGCTGCAGCGGTTGCGCCAGCGGCACCAGCGCATGCACCCGCTT
>JAGOBT010000149.1 GCA_017999135.1 Burkholderiaceae bacterium | reverse complement strand
CGTTCCTGACCTTCACATGGACCGCTGCGGCTGACGGCGCGCTATTCCTGGATTTCGGCCCCGATCTTGACTTCGACCGTAATGTCGTCGGCCGTCGCTTCCAGTCGCTGGACGCCACCTTCCAGGGAACCTGCATTGCCATTGGCACCGGGGACTGCACCACCGTGCCCGTGCCCGAGCCCAGCTCGTACGCACTGGCCGGCCTTGCCTTGCTCGGCTGCGGCCTGGCCACCACGCGCCGCCGCCGCCAAAGCGGTTCTGCCACTGCCTGACACCCGCGCGGCTTCAGCACAACCGGGCCGGCTTCTGCCGGCTCTTTTTTTTGGCCGGCTCCAACCGGGCGCGCCCAAAAAAAAGTGCCCCCGGTGCACGAGACGCCGGGGGCAATGCTCCTCATCGCAAACGCCGCGGGTTGCTGCAACGCCGCTGCCGGACACATCACGACAGCACGGGGTCAACGCACCACGACACCACCAGCCTACGCCCGCAAGCGCCGGCTGGCATCGGTGCAAGTGCAGAGGAACCAAGTGGCGCGCGCAGGCTCCGGGCAATGGCCCCGCCGGGGGCTGAGGCCCGTCAGCCGCCCAGGCACACCCCCAGTGCACGGGCGGCGGCCAGCGTGGGGCTGTCGGCCGGCACCGGGCGGTTGCGCCCGGCCACGTCGGCCAGCGGCACCAGGCCCAGGCGGTCGCCCTGCAGCACCACCATGCCGCCCCAGTGGCCCTGGCGCACCTGCTCGGCAGCATGCCAGCCGAAGCGGGTGGCCAGCACACGGTCAAACGGCGTCGGCGAGCCGCCGCGCTGCACATGGCCCAGCAGTGTGGCACGCACCTCGCTGTGCAGCATTGGCTGCAACTGGTGCGCCAGCAGCGCGCCCACGCCACCCAGGCGCAGCGGGTCGGGGCTGTCGGCGATGGTCTGGGCCACGCTCAGGCCCGCGCCGGCGGCATGGGCACCTTCGGCGATGCAGATCAGCGTGTAGCCCTCGCGCGCTTCGCGTTCGCGGCAGCGCTGAGCCACCGCCTCCAGCGTCCACGGCAGTTCGGGCAGCAGGATCACGTCGGCCGCGCCAGCCATGCCGCCTTCCAGCGCGATCCAGCCGGCATAGCGGCCCATGGTCTCGGCGATCATCACCCGGCCGTGGCTGCGGGCGGTGGTCTCGAGCCGGTCGAGCGCCTCGGCCACCACCGCCACCGCGCTGTCGAAGCCGAAGCTGCGGTCGGTGTGGCACAGGTCGTTGTCGATGGTCTTGGGCACGCCCACCACCGGCAGCCCGCGCTGGTGCAGCTGGTGGGCGATGGCCATGGTGCCGTCGCCGCCGATCACCACCAGGCCATCCAGCCCCAGCGCCGCGGCATTGGCCAGCGCCTGGTCGGACACATCGGCGCCACCCGCGCCGAAGTAGTGGAACGGGTCGCAGCGGTTGTGCGTACCCAGGATGGTGCCGCCCTGCGCCAGGATGCCGGCCACCGCAGCCACGTCCAGCGGCAGCACCTCGTTGGTCAGCAGGCCCAGGAAGCCGCGGCGGATGCCGGTGACCCGGGCGCCACACTCATGCACCAGCGCCAGCGTGACGGCGCGGATCACCGCGTTCAGGCCCGGGCAGTCGCCGCCGCCGGTGAGGATGCCGATGTGCATGCTCAGCCCCCCATCCAGTCGGCCAGGTCGGCCTTCAGCTGGGCCAGATCGGCCTGCCGCGTGTACATCATGTGGCCGGCGTCGTAGTAGCGGTGGGTGATGCGGGCCAGCACGGCGGGCGGGGCGTCCAGCTGCGCCAGCGACCAGTCGGTGGCGGAATACGGCGTGCCCAGGTCGTAGCGGCCGCTGGCCACCAGCACCTTCAGGTTGGGGTTGCGGCGCATCGCGCGGGCCAGGTCGTCGCTGGTGGTGGTGAAGCCGGCCGAATCACCGCCGGGTGAATCGGACGGGCCGCGCACCCAGCGCCAGGCCTTGTGGGCGTCGCCCGACATCACCTCGTAGCGCTGGTCGGTGGGCAGACCCAGGCTGGCCTGGTAGGCCATGGCCGCCGCGGTGTAGGGCACCAGCACCGATTCGATGCCGGGGTCGAACAGCATGTCGCGCTCACGCCGGGCGCCCAGGGGCGCGGTGGCGCGGCTGTCGAGCCGGCCCACCAGCAGGCCGCGGCTGCGCAGCCCTTCGACAAAGTAGCAGGCATCGCCGATGCGCAGGTTCTGCTCTTCGACCACGGTGCGCGGCAGGCCGGTCAATTCGGCCACCCGCTGGGCGATGCGGCCGAAGGCCTGGCTGGTGAGCCGGGCGCCGGCATGCAGCGCGGCCAGGTAGTCGCTGGCGACGAAGTCTTCGGCCGCCGCACGCGCCGCCTCGCCCGACGCGCCCAGGGGGCCGGCCAGCGCGCCGTGGTACTGCGCGGTGGCCGCAAACGCCGGCAGGAACAGCGCGTATGGCAGGTCGTTCTTGGGCCGGAACACCAGCGTCTGCAGGTCCATCGCGCACGACACCAGGATGACGCCGGCAAACGCCAGGCCCAGGTCGGTCATCTTGTCGGCCAGGGCCGCACCACGGGTGGTGCCATAGCTTTCGCCACACAGGTACAGCGGCGCGCCGAAACGGCCGTTGGCGGCCAGCCAGCCACGCATCACCTCGGCCAGCGCCTCCACGTCGCCATCCACCGACAGGTGCTGTTTGCGGGCGTCCTCACTGGCGCTGACCGACCAGCCGGTATGGGGCGGGTCGATGAACACCAGGTCGAACTGGTCCAGCCAGGTCAGCGGATTGTCGACCACCGCATACGGCGGCGGCGGCAGGCTGGCGTCGTCGTTGACCTGCACCCGTTTCGGCCCCAGCGCGCCCAGGTGCAGCCAGATCGACGACGAGCCCGGCCCGCCGTTGAAGGCGAAGCACACCGGCCGCGCGCCAGGCGTGGCGCCTTGCACCGTGTAGGCGGTGGTGAAGACGGCTGCCTGCGGCTCACTCGCCACCAGGCCCAGGCCCTGGCCCAGCACCGGAATGAAGGCCGCCTTCACCGTGTAGGCCAGGGTGCGGCCGTCGGCCAGCACCACGTTGTCGTCTTTGGTGACGGCGGGGCGGGCCAGCAGGCGCTCGGCGCGCTCGCGCAGGCGCTTGGCGGTGTCGTGGCTGTCGCCGTTGGCGGCGCTGGTCTTGTCGGTGTCGGACATCGGAGGGCTCCTCAGGCCGGGGCGGCCAGGAATTCGGCATAGCGCGGCAAGTCGACATTGCCGCCGGACAGGATGACACCCACCCGCGCGCCGCGCCAGGTCTCCACGCCTTCCAGCAGCGCGGCGGCGGCCAGGCAGCCGGTGGGTTCGACCACCTGCTTCATGCGCTGGGCGAAGAACTGCATGCTGCGCACCAGCTGTGCGTCGCTGACGGTGACGACGCGCGCCACCAGCGCCTGGATCACCGGGAAGGTGAGCGCGCCGCTGGCCTGGGTCTGCGCACCGTCGGCAATCGTCTTGGGCACGTCGATGTGCACGATGCGGCCGGCGGCCAGGCTCTGCTGGGTGTCGTTGCCGGCCTCGGGCTCCACGCCCACCACGGTGATGCCGGGCAGGCGGTGCTTGGCCGCCACCGCGCAACCAGAGACCAGGCCACCGCCGCCCACGCAGACCAGCAGTGCATCCAGATGGCCCACCTCGTCGATCAGCTCCAGTGCGGCCGTGCCCTGCCCGGCCATCACATGCGGGTGGTCGAACGGCGGGATCAGCGTCATGCCGCGCTCGGCGGCGATGCGCGCGCCGATGGCGGCGCGGTCTTCGGTGTAGCGGTCGTAGATCACCACCTCGCTGCCGGGCTGGCCGGCCTGGTAGGCGCGGGTGGCGCCCAGCTTGGCAGCCGGTGCGTCGTGCGGCATCACGATCACCGTGGGGATGCACAGCAGCCGGCCCGACAGCGCGATCGCCTGCGCATGGTTGCCCGAGCTGAAGGCCAGCGCACCGGCGCGCCGCTGTTCGGGCGTGAAGGCGGCCAGCGCGTTGTAGCCGCCGCGGAACTTGAACGCGCCCATGCGCTGGTGGTGTTCGGCCTTGAAGAACACCTGGGCGCCGGTGCGTTCATCGGCGGTGCGCGAGCGCAGCACCGGGGTGCGGTGGGCCACACCGGCCAGGCGGGCGGCGGCGGCTTCGATGTCGGCAAACGTGATGGCAAGTGCAGTCATGGCCGCAGCATAACCAGCCCGTGACCGGCCCCGGGCGGGTGCGGCTGTCGCGGTCTTGACAGTGGATTCCCCGCCGCCCGGCCGAGCCGGCTTGCCGCACCATCACGCATCCAAACTGGAGGATGACCATGCCCACCCGCCACGCCTTCCTGCGCACCCTGCTGGCCACCGCGGCCGCCACCCTGCTGCCGCTGGCGGCCCAGGCCCAGACCTTTCCCATCCCGGGCAAGCCGGTGCGTATCGTCGTGCCCTTCCCGGCCGGCGGGCAGACCGACATCCAGGCCCGGCTGCTGGCGTCGAAGCTGCAGACCTCGCTGGGCACCACGGTGATCGTGGAGAACAAGCCCGGCGCGTCCAGCATCCTGGGCACGATGGAGGTGGTGCGCGCACCGGCCGACGGCCACACGCTGCTCTACACCATCAGCGTGACGGCGGGGCAGAACCCGCACCTGTTCAGCAAGCTGCCCTACGACCCGTTCAAGGACCTGACGCCGGTGATGTTCGCGGCGCGCTCGTCGACCGTGCTCACCGTGCCGGCCAAGTCGCCGTTCAACAGCGTGGCCGACCTGATCAACTATGCCAAGGCCAACCCGGGCAAGCTGAACTACGCCTCGTACTCGGCCGGCAGCACCTCGCACCTGGTGGCCGAGCTGATGCAGCAGGCCACCGGCACGACGATGACGCACATCCCGTTCAAGGGCTCGGCCGACGCCGGGCTGGCGCTGATCGGCGGCCAGGTCGACTTCCTGTTCGACGGGCCCACCACCGCCATCAACAATGCCAAGGGCGGCAAGGTGAAGATGCTGGCCTTCACCGACCCCAAGCCCTATGCCGCGCTGGGCAGCCTGCCCAACATGGCCCAGGCCGGCGTGCCGGGCGTGGACGTGACCGGCGGCATGCAGTTCTTCGGCCCGGCCAAGATGCCACCCGAGGTGCTGGCCAAGGTCAACGGCGCCCTGGCCGCCGCGCTGAAGGAACCCGACGTGGCCAAGATCTACGCCGACGGCGCCAGCGAGATCGTCAGCAGCACGCCGGCCGAGCATGCCGCTTCCGTGAGGGAGCAGTACGAGCGCTGGGGCGGCGTGATCCGCAAGCTGGGTCTGAAGCTGGATTGACCGCGGATTGCCGCGTGCGCTGAGACACAGACGCACGCCCGAGGCTGCCCAGACACTGCCCGGTTCTGGGAGCCGCCACCATGCAACGATTTCTCGCCGCCTACGCCGGTACCGCCACCGTGATGGTGGCGCTCGACCTGTTGTGGCTGGGTGTCATCGCCCAGCCCTTGTACCAGCAGGGCATCGGCCACCTGATGGCCGAGCAGCCGGTGGTGCCGGTGGCGGTGCTGTTCTACCTGCTGTACGCACTGGGCGTGGTGGTGTTCGCGGTGGCGCCCCAGCTGGCGCCGGCCACGCCGCGCGGCTGGGCTGCCACGCTGGGCATGGCGGCGCTGTTCGGCTTCATCGCCTACGCCACCTACGACCTGACCAACCTGGCCACGCTGAAGGGCTGGCCGCTGGGCCTGTCGCTGATCGACATGGCGTGGGGCACGGTGGTCAGCACCGCCTCGGCCGCCGGCGGCAAGGCCGCGCTGGGCTGGGCCACGCGGGCCTGACCCGGCCCGCGGGCTGCGTGGTTCAGTCTGCCGCGTAGGGCGTGCCGTAGAACTTGTGCACGCCGCTGGCCCAGGTGCGGTCCGACATCGACGGCCAGCGGTCCTTGTCGAACCCGGGCGCATCCTTCAGGGCGCCCTTCAGCACGTTGAGCGTGAAGCGCTTGTTCGCCGTGTCCAGTGCCAGGGCTGCCCAGGGCACCGCGAAGAGCTTGTCGCCCATGCCGAGCAGGCCGCCGAACGACAGCACGGCGTAGGCGATCTTGCCGGAGGCCATGTCGATCATCAGTTCCTTGATGTCGCCCAGGTCTTCGCCGTCCTTGTTGTAGACATCGTTGCCCATCAGGGTGCCGGCCCCCATCAGCGCGGGGCCGGGCCCTGCGGCGCTGTTGGCATTCATGCCGAAGTTGTCGCGGGTGACGTCGTTGGTGTCCATGGTGGTTCCTGGTGTGGGGTTCTCGATCGGACCGCGCTGCGGCGCAGCGCGTCCCGCTGTGCTGGTCCAGGCCCTCAGGCCCAGCCACCAGGCGGAACATAGGCGCCCAGGGGCGCACGGTCTGTGCGAGAGCAAACCCTGCAGGTCCGTCCGCGCGCTGGCGCCTGCGCACTCACCGGGCCAGCACGCTCTCCAGGAACTTCACCATCGCGTAGAAGCGGAAGTCGGCGTTTTCCTTGCGGGCGAAGCCGTGGCCTTCGTTCTCGGCGCGCAGGTACCACACGGGCGTGCCGTTGGCCCGCACCCGTTCAACGATCTGCTCGGCCTCGGTGTAGGGCACGCGCGGATCGTTCTTGCCCTGCACCACGAACAGCGGCTTGCGGATGCGGTGGGCATTGGTCAGCGGCGAGATGCGGTCGAGGAAGGCGCGCATGGCCGGGTCGCGTTCGTCGCCGTACTCGACGCGGCGCAGGTCGCGGCGGTAGCTCTCGGTGTTGTTCAGGAAGGTCACGAAGTGCGAGATGCCGACGTCGTCGATGGCGCCGGCAATGCGGTCGGCGAAGTGCACGCTGACGGCCAGGCTCATGTAGCCGCCGTAGCTGCCGCCCGCCACCACCACGCGGGACGCGTCGAGATCGGGCTGGCGGGCGATCCAGTCCAGCAGCGCGCCGATGTCCTTGACCGCGTCTTCGCGCTGGAAGCCGTTGTCCAGGTCGGTGAAGCCCTTGCCGAAGCCGGTCGACCCCCGCACATTGGGCTGGATCACCGCCAGGCCCATCTCCTGGATCAGGTAGTTGTAGCGGCCCATGAAGCCGACCTTGGCCTGCGCCTCGGGGCCACCGTGGATGTCGATCAGCACCGGACGCTTGCCGGTGAAGCGTGGCGGCGGCATGTTCATCAGGCCCGAGATGGTGCGGCCGTCGAAGCTGGGCCAGGTGACGATGCGCTGGTCGCTGAACTGCGCCATGTCCACACCAGGCGGCGCATAGGCGCGGGTCCACTGCGCGACCTGGCCCGAGGCCAGGTCGACGGTGAACACCTGGCTCGGCCCCTGCGCGCTGTTGACGGTGAAGGCCAGTTCGTCGGCGCCCGGGCGGAACGCCATGCTGCCGATGCTGCCGGCCAGCAGCCCCGGCAGCGGGCGCGGCTTGAACCCGGCGGCCACGTCGAGCAGGCGCAGTTCGTCCTTGCCGTTGACGTTGAACTGCAGGGCCTGCCAG
>JAGOBT010000148.1 GCA_017999135.1 Burkholderiaceae bacterium | reverse complement strand
GGAAGGCTTCCGCACGCTGAAGCAGGGCAGCAAGGTGAGCTTTGAACTGGTGCAAGGCCCGAAGGCCAACCTGGCCCAGAACATCAAGCCGCTGGTCACCCAAGAGGCCTGACCCGCCACGCCCCACCCCAAGGCGCCGCCTGACATCGTCAGCCGGCGCCTTGTCACGTCTGGCGCCGGTGCGGGCCGGTCAACCTCAGGCCTCGCTGAGCGTCATCAGCATGTTGGCGTACCAGGCGCAGTTCAGGCCCAGGGTCTCGTCCTGCACCAGGTCGCGGCCGGCCATGTCGAGGCGGGCCGAATGCACACCCAGCAGTTTCCAGGGCAGCGGCGCGTCGGGCGCGGCCCGCCGGTCGCGCTGCACCACGGGCGCCCCACTGGTGCCGCGATGGGTGCGGGCATCGGTGAGAAAGTAGCCCAAGCCCTGGAAGCGCAGCCCAAAGGCTGACGCGATGACCGATTGCCGCACCACCGGCAGATGGTGCAGGGTGTCGTGGAAGCCCAGCGGAAAGCCAACGATCAGCGCCGAGCTGCCCACCTCGACCGGATCATCCAGGTGCTGCAGGTGGGCCGGCGTGAACGCATACAGCAGTGCCGATGGCGGCAATGTCGCGCGGTCGAGCTCGAGCATGGCCACGTCGATCTCGCCACTGGCGTCGGTGCCCTGGCGCCACTGGCTGCGGCCGTCCTGGTACAGCAGCAGCGAAATGCGCGCCGACTTCGCCAGGTCGTCGGCCCGGGTGTGCACCTCGATCTCGATGCGGTTCGGAAAGTGCTTGCTCGGCTTGTCGATCAACACGTGGCGGCTGGTGACGACGTACAGCCGGTCGTCGCGCTCGAAGAAGAACCCGCTGGCGTTGGTGAGCCCGCGCTGGTGCTCGAACGTGGCGATGCGCGTGGCAGCCAGCAACAGCGAGTCGATCGGCGGGCGGGCGGGCAGCCGGGCTGCGGGCGCATCGGCCGCGTCGGGGGCGTCGCTCATCGCGGGTTCTCCTGGTGTTGCAATGCACCATACCACCGGGGTGGCTGACACGCAGGCGCCATGGGGCGGTGTGCGGCGGGGCCAGAATCCGGCCACCCCCCATCTGCCGGAGACCCATGATGCCCACCCGCCTGCCCCTGCTGACCGATGCCCAGGTGGGCCCGCCCGACCTGGTGGCCGCCATCCGCCAGCGCCGCGGTGGCGACCTGATCGACCTGGACCGGCTGCTGCTGCACAGCCCGGCGTTTGCGCAGGGCTGGAATGAATTCATGGGCCGGGTGCGCACCGCGCTGGGCGTGCCCCCGCTGCTGAAGGAACTGGCGATGTGCGGCGTGGCCGCACTCAATGGCGCCGACTTCGAGATGCACCACCATGCGCCGCTGTACCTGGCCGCCGGCGCCACCGACGCGCAATTGGCGGCCCTGCACCGCCTGGCCACCGACCCCGGCGTGGCGGCTGACCCGGTGTTCGATGCCACCCAGCAGGCCGTGCTGGCGCTGGTGGTGCAGATGACACGCCAGGTGCAGGTCGACGACGCCACGTTTGCACGCGCCCGCGCCGCGCTGGGCACCGACCAGGCGATGTTCGAGATCATCGGCGTGACCGCCGCCTACAACATGGTCTCGCGCATTCTGGTGGCCGCCCGGCTGACGCCGTGAAGCCACGGCGCGCTGCGCGTCAGAAGCCAGCGCGCAGGCCCAGCGTGATCAGCGAGAAACGGTTGCCGAAGCTGCCGGAGGTGCTGGCGTTGTAGGTGACGGGCACGTCCTGCAGAAACAGGTTGCTGCTGAGCTGCGCCCGCGCAAACACCTGCAGCATCGGCTGCACACGCCAGGCCGCCTCGGCCACGATGACATGGTTGTGGCGGTGCACCGGGTCGCCGCGGCGGGCGAGGATGTCGTCCACATGCTGGCGGCGCTGGGTGTGGAACAGGTAGCCGCCGGCCAGCTGCCAGTCACCGCGCACCCAGCGCACATTGGCACCTGCCTGCAGGAAGCGCCCGCTCCAGGCGATCTCGCGGGCCACGTCGACCCCGTAGTCGCCGCTGCTGTCGAAGAATTGGCGGATCACGCCGCCGCCGTTGCCGGTGCAGGGCCGCGCCAGCGTGCCGAAGATGTCGTTGCCGGTGAAGACCAGGTCGTACGGGCAGCCATTGCGGGTGGTGGTGGCGGTGAGCCCGCCGTAGCGCAGCTGGCTGCGGCCCCCGCCCACCAGTGCACTGACCTCCAGCTGCGACGACAGCGGCCAGGTGGCCACCAGGTCGGCCTGCAGCTGGTTGTCGCCGGGGCTGTCGATGGTCACCGTGTCGAGGATGGCGCCGGGCACCCGCACCGGTGTCGTGGCCTCGGTGACATCAGCCCGGTTGCCCCAGCCGCCCAGGCGCACCGCCAGGGCCGGCATGCGGCCCTGTGCAGCCATCAGCTGCCACTGGCCGGCCAGTTGCCAGCCGCTGTAGTCGAAGCTGTCGACCGCGTTGCTGATGCGCCGCTGCCACAGGCCGCCGGACAGCCACCACCGGTCAGCCACCCGCCAGGTGGCCAGCAGCTGGCCGCCGCGGTAGTCGCCCGAGGTGGTGGCCGGGTTCTGCGTCGCGGTGTCGGCCGAGGTGGAGAAGTCCAGCGACCGGTTCACCAGGTCGACACCCAATTCGACACGCCATCGCGCGTCACCCCCCAGCGGCGTGGCAGTGAGCAGCGCGTCCAGCGGTGCGGCCTGGGCGGTGGCGCCGCTGGCCAGCAGCGCCACCACCAGCCCCCACGATGGCAGGCGTCGGACCATCAGTTGGTCAGGGTGATGTAGCCGACCAGACCTGGGCCGGAGACCGTCTTGCTGGCCGTGGTGCCGCCGGTCTGGTTCAGCGCGGTGGGCACGGTGATGCTCACCTGCGGCAAGGCGCTGCCGTCGGCCTGGCGCAGCGGCAGGCCGTTGACCACCACCGACACCTTGTACTTGCCCCGCAGGCCGTAGATGCCGGTGAAGTCGTTGCTGACCTGGTTGATGCCGTAGTTGACGACGCTGCCGAAGACGATGTCGTTCAGGTTGGCGGCCCCCAGGCGCAGGGTGTTGCGCACCCCGGCCACGCTGCCGACAAAGTCGATCACGGCCTTCTTGCGGGCGTCGCTGGACACACCGTACACCAGGGCCTCGACACCGCTGGCCGGCACGGCGATGGTGAGCCCCTGCGCTGTCTTGCTGACGGTGACGTTGCTGATGTAACCCAGCAGCTCGCCCTTGCCCGTGGCCGTGGTCTCGTTGATGGCCACCGCCGCACTCAGCGTCTGCCCGTCGGCCAGCGCCGCGGTGCCGACCTCGGCCACCGCCACACGCAGCAGCGTGGTCGACGACAACGGCCAGGGCACCGAGATGCCCGCATCCGACTGGAACTGCGCCAGCGTGTAGCTGGTGACACTGCTGCCGTTGACCAGGCTGATGGCATTGGCGGCCAGGGCCAGGTAGTTGGTGGGCGCTGCCGTGCCGGCGGTCGGGTAGGCGATGTCGTCGAAGTAGAAGACCTGTTCGGCCGACACCGCCGTGTCGAACGACGGGAACAGGCTGAGCTTGCCGTAGGTGCCGGCAGCCGGGAAGGTGAAGCTCAGCGTCTGCCAGGCATTGGCCTGGGTGGTGGTGGCCTCCACCTGGGCATCGGCGGCGCCATTGACGCCGCCTTCCAGCTTCAGCAGCACCTTGGCACCGGCCACCGGTGCATACACCCGAACCCGGATGGTGCGGCTGGCCGACGTGAGCACCACCGGCGCAATGCTGGTGGCCGCCTGGTCGGCATACACCGTGGCACCGGCCCAGGTCTGGTCGCCGGGCCGCTTGACGATCTTGCCCACCTTGTTGGCGGCATCGGTGGGGTCGGCGTCGATGGCGGCATAGCCGCCGCCATCGCTGCCGAACGCCGTCAGGCCCGCCGCCGTGCCGGCGAAGTCCAGCACGGGCGGCAGCACCGGGTCCACCGTGCCACCACCACCGCCGGCGGCCACCGGGTAGGTGAGGTCGTCGAAGTAGAACGCCAGCTCACTGGGGGCTGCGGTGTTGAAGTGCGGGAACAGGCTGAGCTTGCGGTAGGTGCCTGTCGCGGTGAAGGTGAAGGTCAGGGTCTCCCAGGCGTTGGCCTGGGTGGTGGTGGCCTCGACCTCGAGATCGGGGGCACCGCTGTCGCCCTGCTCCAGCTTCAGCAGCACCTTCTCGCCGACGGCGGGCGAGTACACCCGCACCGTGATGGTCTTGCTGGCGGCGCTGAGCACCACCGGGGCGATGGTGCTGTTGGCCAGATCGCTGTACACGGTGGCGCCGGCCCAGACCTTGTCACCCGGCCGCTTGACGATCTTGGCCACCTTGTTGGCGGCGTTGGTCGGGTCGGCTTCGATGATGGCGTAGCCGCCCCCGTCCGAACCAAAGGCCAGCAGGCCCGCTGCTGCGCCGGAGAAATCGATGGTGGGAACGCTGCCCGCGCCACCGCCGGTGCCACCACCACCTGTGTTCCCGCCGCCGCCCGTGTTGCCGCCACCGGTGTCGCCACCGCCAGTGCCGGACACCTGTGCCGTCAGCGCATCACCCAGTGCCGATGCGCCGGTGCCCGGCGCCGCGGCCAGCGCGCCGGCGTTGGCCGCGATGAAGGTGGCGATGGCCGTGTCGGCCTGCTGCGTCTTGGTCACGGCAACCACACTGGCGTCCGCGGCCTTCAGCAGGGCTTCGGCCTGGAACGCCAGCGCACCGGCAGTCACCACGCCCAGCGACTGGCCATTGACGGCAGCCACCGCGGTGCGCACCGCTGCCGGCACGCCGGCCGCCGCCGCCACCCGGTCGGCTGCGGCCCGCACCAGATTGGCGACCAGGCTGCTGTCGACCGCCGTGCCGGTGGACAGGTTGCCGCCGCCAGCCAGCAGCACACCGTAGGCGGCGGCCACTTCGGCATAGATCGACTGCTGTGCCGTGGTCTCGGTCGCGTTGCCCAGGCGGGCCAGCACCTCGGTGGTCTTCTGCAGCAGTTGCTGCACCGCCAGGGTCTTCTTGAGCAGCTCGGCGTTGACCAGCGCGCCGTCGGTGCGCTGGGCCGGGTCGGTGTTGAGCAGGTCGGTGGTGGCAGGCAGGCCCAACGTGGCAATCACCTGCGGCACCGTCATGCCTGCAGCCACCAGCGACGTGAGCGGGCTCACCACGGACGCGCCGGCAGGCGCCTTCAGCACCCCCCGGAAGGGCTGGCCGGTGTCGGCGTTGGTGCCGTGGTAGACCACCAATGCAGCGCTGCAGGCGGGGCTGAAGGTGAAGCGCCCGTCACTGCCGCTGGTGGTGGTGGCCTCGCCGGCATCGGCCTTGCCGTTGCCGTTGCTGTCGCACAGCACGGTGCCAGCCTGGATGTAGCCATCCACCGCCACGCCGGTGCTGGTGGTGCCGGCAGCGGGGACCTCGGCGCCCGGGGGCGCGCCGGCATCACCACCGCCGCAGGCGGCGATCACGCAGGCGGCCGCGGCCGCCGGGATCAGACGAAGCTTGAATGACATGGTGGGTTCCTGATGGGTTGGACGGTGCCGCGGAGGCGGGTGTCAGTCGAACTTCACAGGGCCGACATTCAGGCCATTCGGGTAGGCAGCCGGCGTGCTCACGTCAGGCACGGTGTACTGGATGCTGGTGGCATTGAGCTGGTAGTGCACCTGGGCCACGTTCTTCAGCACCTGGGCCGCCGTGGTTTCGCCGCTGCAGGCCACCTGCAGGGTGAAGCTGGACAGCGGAATGGCGTAGGAACTGGCCGCACCGATCTTCAGGGCCGGGACCGTCGTCTGAACGTAGGAGCGGCCGGACGGCGACGCCGAGCAACCCGCAACGGCCGGGCCGGTGAGCAGCACGGTCACCTGGGGCGTGAACGACTTTTCGAAGGCCTCCTGCGGACCCCAGAAGTTGGCCCGCAGGTTGGTGAATCCCGAGACATCGACCGTGCCGTTGCCCGGCGCGTTCACGTAGGCCCCAAAGTAGGCATTGGTGATCGCCGGCGGCTTCAGACCGAAGCCGAAATAGAAGTTGGGCACGCCGCCCGGGTTCTCGGCCAGGGTGCCGATGCCACCGAAGTCGTAGGCCTTGGTGTTGAACAGCTCCGGCGCGAAGTAGAAGCCGATCTCGCCGCCGAGGTTGCTCTTGGCCGACCCGGCCACGGCCAAATTGCCCGAGTACTCGGCCGCGAAGATGCCGCCGGTCAACCCCGAACTGCCACCGCCACCGCCACCGCCGCTGGCGGCTGCAAAGCCGGGGAAGGTGATGTCGTCGACATACATGGTCTTTTCCGCAGCGACCGCGCTGCGGCCGTTCGGGAAGATCACCAGGGTGGTGTAGGTGCCAGCCGCCGGCATCTCGAACGACAGGGTTTCCCACTCGCCCGCCTTGGTGGTGACCATGTCCTTTTCGGTTGCTGCGCCTCCCGGGCCACCTTCCAGCTTGACCAGGAAGTTGGTGCCTGCCGCCGGCGACCAGACCTTCATCGTGACGGTCTTCTTGTCGGCCGTCAGCAAGACGCTGCCGCCCAGGCCAGTGACCGTGGTACCGAAGTAGTCGCCATCACCTGGCTTCTTGACGAACTTGGCAACCTTGTTGCCTGCGGCGGCAGGATCGTCCACCACGGCGACGGTGCCGCCTGCCTGGTTCTCGAACGGATTGAAGCCGATGCCGGCGCCCGAGAAGCCCACGCACAGCGGCGCGATGCAGCCACTTGCACCACCACCGCCACCGCCGCCGCCAGCCGCCGCACCACCGAATCTGATGTCGTCGAAGTAGTAGACGCGGTCTGCGGGCAGCGGGCCGGTGCCGCCGTTGCCCAGGCCGAAGTCGGCAAAGATCGAGACCTTGTTGTAGGTCTGGGCCACATTCAGTGCAGCCGTGGCGCCACCGGTGACGGGCGGGCTCTTGCCCGGGTTGTTGAAATCGAAGGTCAGGGTTTCCCAGGCGTTGGCCACGGTGGTCAGGGCATCGGTTTCGACGCTGATGGCACCGTCATTGGCGTTCTCGGCCTTCACCCGGATGCGCACCCCGGCAGCGGGGCTGTAGACGCGGACCGTCATGGTCTTGGCGCTGTCGCTGAAGGGGATCCGCTGCACGGCGTTGAAGCCGGCGTTCGCCGCGCCGTCCCGGTTCACGTTGACGGTGGCCACCGTGGTGCCAGCCCATTGCTCAGAGCCTGTGTACTTGAAGACCTTCAGCACCTTGTTGCTGCCGCCAGCCGGGTCGGCGACCAGGGCAGCGCCTGCACCGTTGGTGCCGAAGTTGATCAGCCCGGGTGCGGTGGCTTCGTCGAAGGTGACCAGGGCCGTGCCGGTGCCGGAGCCGGAGCCGCCGGCGGCGGCGTACTTCAGCTCGTCGACGTAGAACACCGTGTCGGCGGTCACCTTGGTGTCGAAGTGCGGGAAGACGCTGATGACGTTGTAGGTCTTGGTGGCGTCGTAGCTGCCG
>JAGOBT010000147.1 GCA_017999135.1 Burkholderiaceae bacterium | reverse complement strand
CTTGGCCAGCGGGGTGAAGGCATGCAGCGTGGCCAGGTAGCCGGCCACCACCGCCAGCACCACGGCGGCAAAGCCCAGCAGATCATTGCGGGCGCTGCTGCGCGGCGCGGCCGGGCCGGCCGGCGGCGCCAGGCGGGGCAGCACCAGGGCCGACAGCACCGCCGCGCCGGCCATCAGCATGGCCATCAACCGGTACACCTGCGGCCAGGTCCAGCCGCTGCCCTGGGTGGCGTCGGTCCAGATCAGCGCCACGCCGCCGGAGACGATCATCGCCAGCCGGTAGCCCAGCACATTGAGCGACGCGCCCAAGCCACGCTCGGCCGGCGGCAGCAGGTCGGTGCGGTAGGCGTCGATCACCACGTCCTGCGACGCCGAGATGAAGGCCACCGCCACCGCCAGCAGCGCAAAGGCCTGCAGCGCGCCAGTGGGCGACGTGGCCGACAGCGCCCACAGCGCCAGCGCCAGCGCCAGCTGCGTCAGCACCAGCCAGCCGCGGCGGCGGCCGAGGCCGGGCCACAGCTCGAAGCGGTCCATCAGCGGCGCCCACAGGAACTTGAAGGTGTAGGGCAGGCCCACCAGGCTGAGGAAGCCGATGGTGGCGATGTCCACGCCCTCCACGCTCAGCCAGGCCTGCAGCGCCTGGCCGGTGAGCGCCAGCGGCAGCCCGCTGGCGAAGCCCAGCACGGCCACCACCAGCAGACGGTACAGCGCGCCGGGCGTGCGGGCGTGGGGGTGGGCGAGGGACATCGGCCGCATTCTAGGAAGCCGCCCTGCGGCTTCCCGACGCCGGCGGTGGGTCAGGACGCCGGCTTGTGCCCCTGGGGCGCCGGCTGGATCTGGTGTTCGGCCTGCTTGTAGACCGCCTCGGCCAGCGCCAGCAGCTGCGCACGCGGCAGCTTGCCCACCAGCGCGCAGCCGAAGCCGTCTTCCACCCAGTAGAACAGGCCCAGGTCGCCGTCGCGCTGGAAGCGGAAGGCAGCCGCCGCGCCGGGTTCGGGCTTGCGCAGGTAGACGGTGACGCGCTGGCCGCCGCTGTTCTGGTACATCAGCTGTGCGCTGGGGCCGCTGGCGTCGGGCAGCAGGCGGCCGCCCACCAGCTCGAAGCCCTGCGCCCGCAGGTCGAACAGCGGCACCGGCATGTCCAGCCGCTTGCCCAGCCAGCGTGACAGGTGCTCTTCCTGGGCGCGCTGCTCGGTGGCGGTGCCCTGGGCGACATTGACCTCGACCGGGTGGCGCACCTCGGGGGCGTAGACCGCATGCGCCACCGCGGCGCGGTGGGTCCAGCCGCCGGGGCGCACGCGCTCGGCGTCGGCCCAGGGCAGCGACAGGCTGGCCAGCGGATGGCCATCGGGGCTGCCAGCCACCTGGGCGCCCAGCCAGCCGCCGGCCACCGCGCCCGCCACCAGCAGGCCGGCGGCCACCGCCACCTGGCGCCAGGCCGCGCGTGGCGCCGCCGCCGGCCGGCCGGCCTGCAGCACCGTCTGGCGCAGGGCCGCGGGCATCGGCTCGTCCAGCACCGGGTCGAAGCGGGCGCGCAGGGCATCGCGGTCGGCGGCCCACAGCCGGGCCTGGGCGGCGCCTTCAGGGTGGTCGCGCAGCCAGGCATCGACCTGGGCGCGGCCGTCGGCATCCAGTTCGCCATCCAGCCAGGCGGACAGGCGGGCGTCGTCGGGGCGATCGGGGGGAGGGGTCATGGTCAGATCACTCGGCGCAGGGTGCGCACGGCCTCGGGCCGCGGCTGCCCTTCCAGCAACGCCCGCAGGGCCACGCGGCCCCGGGAGACACGCGACATCACGGTGCCGATGGGGATGCCAAGCGCCTCGGCACATTCGGCATAGCTGAACTGCTCCACGCTCACCAGCAGCAGCGGTTCGCGCTGGTCCAGCGGCAGGCAGGCGAGGGCACGCATCAGGTCGATGCGCAGGCCGACGTCGGCGCCCGGATCGGCGCGCTGCAGGTCCTGCTGGGCATCGGCCTGGGCGGGGTCGACAAAGCGCATGCGGCTGTCGCGCCGGCGCTGGTCGAGGAAGGCGTTGTGGGCGATCGACAGCAGCCACACCAGCATGTCGCGCCGCTGGTCGAACTGGTGCCAGTGCGACAAGGCGCGTTCCAGCGCCGTTTGCACCAGGTCGTCGGCCGTGCCGGCATCGAAGGTGAGCGAGCGTGCATAGCGCCGCAGCCGCGGCACGGCGGCAAGCAGTTGCTGGCGGAACAGATCGGGTGCTTGCACCAGGGATCTACGGCTGGGTCGCGCCGATTATTCCCCCGCCCCCGCAGGCCTTCACCAAGGTTGCAGCAGACCGCAACCTCGCCGCACCATAATTGCAAATTTGCAATCACAACAGCGGCCGCCTGCACGCCAGGCCGCCTGGAGACCGGGATGGCGGAACTGGACTGGAGCGACCTGCGCTATGCGCTGGCCGTGGGCAACACCGGCGGGCTGGCGGCCGCCGCCCGGCAGCTGGGGGTGAACCACACCACGGTGCTGCGCCGGCTCGACGCGCTGGAAGCCCGGCTCGGCGCACGGCTGTTCGAGCGTGCGCGCCACGGCTACCAGCCCACCGAGGCCGGTGCGCTGGTGCTCGACCAGGCCCGCCGCATGGCCGACCAGGCCGAGGAGATCGAGCGCCGCGTGGCCGGCCGCGACCGCGAGCTCACCGGCCTGCTGCGGGTGACCACCGCCTTCGTGGTGATGGAGCACCTGCTGCCGCAGCCGCTGGCCGACTTCGCGCGCGCCTTTCCCGGCATCGAGGTGGAGGTGGTGGAAAACGCCTTCCTCGTCGACCTGAGCCGGCGCCATGCCGACGAATCAGCCGGCTGGTCGCGCCGCGAGGCCGACGTGGCGCTGCGCCTGAGCCGCCAGGTGGCCGATCATCTGGTGGGCCGGCCGCTGGGCGACACCCATTGCCGTGTGTACGCCCGGCGTGACGCACCCGGCCTGCCGCAGAGCGTGCAACCCATGGCCAACCTGCTGCGCGACGCGCCCTGGGTGGCGTTCGAGCGCGACAGCCAGGCCCGCGTGTACGACCAGTGGATGCGCAAGCACCTGGCCCAGGCCAACGTGCGGCTGCGGGTCGACATCTTCAACGCGGTGGCGGCGGTGCTGCGCACCGGGCTGGCGGTGGGCATCCTGCCCACCTTCATGGCCAGCCGCCACCCCGAGCTGGTGGCGGTGTCCGACCCCATCCCCGAGCTGAGCGTGCCGGTGTGGATGCTGACCCACCCCGACCTGCGCCAGACGGCGCGGGTGCGGGCCTTCATGCAGCACGTGGGTGACGCCGTGGCCGCGCGCCTGGCGCAGGCCGAGGGCGCCGGCTGACGTGCGGCGCGGTTGCGCTCAGGCTGCGGCGGGCTGCGGCCGCACCACCGGCGCCTCGCGGATCGGCAGGTGCAGCAGCGCGGCGGCCACCGCCAGGCCGATGTCGATCATCCAGACGGTGTCGAAGCTGCCGGTGGCCTGGAACACCTGGCCGCCCAGCCAGGCCCCCAGGAAACCGCCCACCTGGTGGGTGAGCATGACCACGCCGAACAGCGTGGCCATGTGCCCCACGCCGAAGAACTTGGCCACCAGGCCGGCGGTGGGCGGCACGGTGGACAGGAAGGTCACGCCCATCACCGCCGCGAACACCAGCACCACCGGCCCGGTCTTGGGCGCCAGCAGGAACACCAGCACCGCCAGCGCGCGGGTGGCATAGATCAGCGACAGCAGCGACTTCATGCGCCAGCGGCCCACCGCCCAGCCGATGGCGATGCTGCCCACGATGTTGAACAGCCCCAGCACCGCCAGCGCCCAGGCGCTGTACTGCAGCGGCAGCCCGCACGACGCCACGATGCCCGGCAGGTGCGTGGCCAGGAACGCGACGTGGAAACCGCAGACGAAGAAGCCGGCGGCCAGCAGCTGGAACGAGCGGTCGGCCACCGCCGTGCGCACCGCCGACCCGGTGCTGATGCGAACGGCGCCCGGCGCGGCTGCAGGCGGCGCGCCGCGCAGGATGTAGGCCGCCGGCAGGCACAGCAGCACCAGCAACCCCATCAGCTGCAGCGCCGCCACCCAGCCCAGGCCCAGGATCAGGCCGCCCGCCACCGGTGCCATCACGAACTGCCCGAACGAGCCGCCGGCGTTGACGATGCCGGTGGCCAGGCCGCGCTTGTCGGCCGGGATCAGCCGCGTGGTGGCGGCCATCAGCACCGCCGGGCCGGCCATGCCGGCGCCGCCCGCCGACAGCACGCCGATGGCGAACACCAGGCCGGCGGTGGTGGTCATCAGCGGGGTGAGGATGGTGCCCAGCGCCACCAGGCAGGCGCCGGCCAGCAGCACGCGGCCGGCGCCCACCCGGTCGGCCATGGCGCCGGCAAACGGCTGCGTCAGGCCCCACCACAGCTGGCCGACGGCAAACGCCAGGCTGATGCTGCCCAGGCCCAGGCCGGTGGCGGTGTTCAGCGGGCCGAGGAACAGGCCCATGCTCTGGCGCGTGCCCATGGTCAGCGCAAAGGTGCCGGCCGCGGCCAGCAACACCAGCCACACCGGCCACAGGCGCGGACCGGGGGGCGACATGGGTGGCGGTGCAGAGGAGGCAACTGACATCCGCCAATCGTATCCGCAATACTTGCATCTGCAATCTTTTGATGCCGTGCCGATGGCTTGAATTGCCCGGCACCACGCCCATGTGCCGGGCATGGACACGCACCACATCGTCTGCGCCCACTGTGGCGCCACCAACCGGCTGCCGGCCGCCCGGCTGGACGACCAGCCCGACTGCGGCCGCTGCCACCAGCCGCTGCTGACCGGCGCCCCGATCGAGCTGGACGACCGCAACTTCGACGCCTTCGTGCAGAAGAGCACCCTGCCGGTGCTGGTCGACTTCTGGGCACCCTGGTGCGGGCCGTGCCGGCAGATGGCGCCGCAGTTCGACGCCGCCGCGCGGCAGTTGCGCGGGCGGGCGCTGCTGGTCAAGGTCAACAGCGACGACAACCCCGAGACCAGCGCGAAGTTCGGCATCCGCAGCATCCCGACGCTGGTGCGGCTGCAGGGCGGGGTGGAACAGCGCCGCCAGTCGGGCGCGCTGCCCGCCGCACAGATCGTGGCGCTGGCGCGCTGAGCGCCCGCGTCAGCGGTTCTGATCGAGCCACTGGCGCAGGTCGCGCAGCACCGCCAGCGCCTGCTGCAGCCGGGCCGCGTCGGCCACGGCAGCCAACGGCGCCAGCCCCTGGCCCAGCCGCTGCACGGCCGCCTGGCGGGCCGCCAGGCCGTCGGCGGTCAGGCTGACCAGCTTGCCGCGGCCGTCTGCCGGGTCGGGGCGCACCTGCAGCAGGCCCTTGGCCTGCAGGCGGGCGACCGTGTTGGTCATCGCCGCCTTCGTCACCTGCATGGCGCCCGCCAGCTGCACCAGCGACCGCTCGCCGCCCAGCCGGGCAAAGTGATTCAGCAGGCTGAACTGCGACAGGTTCAGGCCCGGCGCCAGCAGGCGCCCGGCGCGGTTGCCCGACAACTGGCTGACGACGCCCACCTCATTGAGCAGCTGGAAGACCAGCGGGTCGGCCGGCGCCGGCGCGCCTGCCACCGTGGCGGGTGGGCGCGCCGCCACCGGCGCGGGCGTCTGGCGGGCTGAGGGGGGCACCATGGCGCCATTGTCAGGCCGGGGCGCCGCCGCCCGCGCGGCCGTCAGACCTGGAACTGCCGCGCCAGGCCGCGCCGCGGCGCCGGCGCCAGCGCCGCCGTGCCCTGGGACAGATGGCCGAGGCGGGCCAGCATCTGCACGGTGAACTGCGGCGCCGGCGCCTGCAGCAGGGCGTGCACCGCCTGGTGGGGCCGCGCCACCTCGGGGTACTCCTGCAGGGCCTGCTCGTTGGGATGCAGGGCCAGGCCGGCCGCGGTGGCGGCCAGATGGACCCGCGCATGGGCCCGGCCAGCAGCCACCTGCAGATCGCGGCTGTTGCCCTCGGTCACCAGCCAGAAGTAGGCCGGCGTCGACGCGGTGATGGTGTCGAAGTCCTTCAGCTGGGCCGTGACGGCCTGCGAGTCGGCCGCCGGAAAGCGGCTGCGGTCGAACAGGCCCAGCGTGTCCAGCGCCACCACCATGGGGCTGGTGATGCTGATGCCGTCGCGGTGCTGGTCGATCTCGGCACCACCCACGCGCAGCAGCCGCACCGACTCCATCATCGGCGCCTCGGTCGTCAGCTCGATGCGCCAGGCCTCGCGCACGATGGCCTGGATCGCCGCCAGCCGCGCGCCGTCGGCCGCGGTGGCACTGCCGAAGCGCACCGGCAGGTCACCCACGGCCGCCCGCAGGCGCTGCAGATCGGCGGCCGACGGCGGGCGCGCCGGGTCGTAGGCGCGGCGGTCGGTGCGGCGGCGCAGCACCTGGGCGAACAGCGGATCACGCGGCTGCCCGGGCGCCGGCTCCAGGCGCACCGTGGCCCACGGCCGGCGGTGCACGTCGGCCAGCGCCGCGCCGGGCGCGCCCTGCGGGAACAGCGCCACCTCAGCGCGCTGGCCCTGCTCGGCCGCCGCCAGCACCAGCAGCTCGAGAAAGCAGCCGGCGCCCATCAGGATTTGCCGGCCGAACGGGTCGGTGGCCGGCAGCAGGCGCTGCGGGTCCAGCCGCAAGGTGATCTGGCCCGGCGTGGCCAGATCGGCCAGCCAGGGCTGCAGGTTGTGCGGGTTGGGCGCCAGCAGCGCATGGGCCAGCAGCCAGTGGCGCATGTCGCCCTGCGGGCTGGCCGGCGGCTGCCAGGCGGCCACGGCGCCATCGGGCACGGCCAGGGCGCTGCAGCCGGACAGCCCGGCGCCGGCGGACCAGACCAGGCCGCCGCCGGCCAGGCGGATGAAGGAGCGTCGTTGCATGGGTGACTCCAGGGGTGGGACGGCATGTAGTTTAACGTTAGACCGTTTAATGTCAAACCAAATCACCGACCTGGTGATCCAGACCTCCCCACTCAAGCGCGACGGTCGGCCTGCCGATAGGCAGGGGTGGGCAGGCCCGTCCCGGGCCACCGCGCCCGGATGGAGACACGATGCAGACCGCCGCCACCACGCACCTTGCCGGCCAAGGCTGGCAAAGCCCCTGCCGGCGGCCCTGGACAGCCCGCAGACGCTGGTGCTGGCCTTCGGCGCCAGCCAGCTGGGCGCCGACGCACCGGCGCTGCAGGACCTGGCTGCGGCCTTTCCGCGGTCGGTGCTGCTGGGCTGCTCGACCGCGGGCGAGATTGCCGGCGACGCGGTGAACGACGGCAGCCTGAGCCTGGCGGTGACACGCTTCGACCACACCCGCCTGGCGCTGGCGGTGGCCGATGTGGCACAGGCCAGCCAATCGGGAGATGCCGGGGCCCGGCTGGCGCAGCAGCTGCGCGCCGGCGGCAGCGACCTGCGTGCGGTGTTCATGCTCAGCGACGGCCTGGCCGTCAATGGCACGCCGCTGGTGCA
>JAGOBT010000146.1 GCA_017999135.1 Burkholderiaceae bacterium | reverse complement strand
GGCCGTAGGCGATCAGGCCGGGGTCGCGGTGGCAGACCTGCAGGCCCAGGATGGCCTGCAGGTCGTCGAGCACCGGTTCCAGCCGGGGGGCGGCCAGGCACACCTGGCGCAGCCGAAGCGGGGTGGGCAGCGGGGCGGCCATGGCGTCAGCCCGGGATGGCGTTGGCCGCCGCCACGAACATGCGGTTGTGGGTGGGGCTGATGGTGATCTCGTTCAGGCACACATGCGCCGGCATGCGGGCCAGGAACAGCATCAGCTCGCCGCAGTCGTCGGCCTGGACCATCTTGGCCTTGTCTTCGGCGCTGACGGGGATCGGCCGCTTGTCGAGGATGGGCGTGGCCACCTCGCCCGGGCACACCGCGGTGGCACGGATGCCGTGGATGCACTCTTCCATGTTCAGGCTCTCGGTCATCGCATTGACGCCGAACTTGGCGGCGCTGTAGGCCGGCCCGGTCATGGTGCCGACGAAGCGGCCGGCCCAGCTGGACACGTTGACGATCAGCCCGTCCTTCTGCGCCCGCATCATCGGCAGCACCGCATGGCAGCAGTAGAAGGTGCCGTCCAGGTCGATGCGCAGCACCTGGTCCCAGCCGGCGGTGGACAGGTGCTTCCAGTTGCGCTCGCGCACGTTCAGGCCAGCGCTGTTGACCAGCACGTCGATGCGGCCCTCCTGCGCCTGGATCGACGCGGCCACTGCCAGCACCGCGTCCTTGTCGGCCACGTCCAGCGGCGCCACGCGGGCGCTGGCGCCATTGCCCGTCTCGCGGCCCATCGCGGCCACCTGGTCGGCCACCGCCTGCAGCTCGGCCGGCCGGCGGCCCGACAGCACCAGCCGCATGCCGGCGCGTGCATAGGCCAGCGCCGTGCCGGCGCCGATGCCGCTGCCGGCGCCGGTGATCCAGGCCACCTTGTTCGTGAGGTCTCGCATGTGTGTCTCCGTGGGGTTGATGCGGCGCGGGCTGCCCGCCGCCAGGTGCGCTGGCATCATGCAAGTGCGCCCGGAACGGGCCTGTCATCGCGGAGACTGCTGGGATGAACACGCTGGACGAAATGCTGAACCGCCGTCTGCTGACCAGGCAGCAGCACGCCGACATCGCCCACTGGGTGCGCAGCGCCCGCACGCCCGAGGGCATCCTGGCGATGCCCGCACCGCTGTGGCGCACGCTGTCGCTGGCCAGCGTGCTGATGAACGTCGACGCTGACCTGACCCAGCCGCCGGCGCTGGACGCCGGCCACTGATGCGCACGCTGCTTGTCGCGGCACTGGTGCTGGCCGCCGGGGCTGCCACCGCCCAGCCCAACCCGGCCGGCATCGACTGGCAGGCCCTGCCCGGCCTGCAGATCGCCCGCACCGAAGCCACCGTGGGCCAGCTCGCCCGCTTCGCCCAGGCCACCGGCTTCACCAGTGCGGCCGAGCGTGCCGGCGGCGGCCAGGTCTACGAGGCCGGCTGGGTGCAGAAGCCCGGCTGGACCTGGCGCCGGCCCTTCGGCGGCCCGCGCGACGCGCATGCCGATGAACCGGCTGTGCACCTGACGTTCGACGAAGCTCAGGCCTTCTGCCGCTGGGCCGGCGGCCGCCTGCCGACCGATGCCGAATGGGTGCGCGCCGCCTACACCGAGCAGCGCCCCGCGCCGCCCGCGCCGTTCACCACCGGCACCACCTACCCCTACCCCACCGGCGCCAGCCCGGCCGGCGCGCAGTGCCTGGGCGATTGCGGCCCGGCGGCGCAGGCGCGCGCCATCGCCCATGGCGCCGCGCTGTCGCGCGGGCATGGCCATGCGCGGGTGGGCAGCACGCCGGCCGGCGTGAACGGCCTGCACGGCATGGGCGGCAATGCCTGGGAATGGGTGGACGAACCACCTGGCGCGCCCGGCCAGGCGGCCGGCAGCGCCGAGCGCCGCACCCGCGGCGGCAGCTGGTGGTACGGCGCGGCGCAGATGCGCGCTGATCACCTGCAATCGAAGCCGGCCGACACCACCGTGGTCTACATCGGCTGGCGCTGCGTGCGCTGAACCGCTGCGCTGGCGCGGCGGGGGTCCGGCGGCACGGTCGGCATCCATGGCAACATGACCGGCACCAGCATCGAATCCACAGGTGCACGACGGAGGGCAACGTGGCGGCCATCTTCATCAGCTACCGAAGGAACGATGCGTGGGCGGAAGCGCGCGCACTGAGCACCGACCTGACGCTTGCCTTCGGCGAAGACAGCGTCTTCATGGACGTGGACAGCATTGCCCTGGGGCGTGACTTCCGCGTGGTGCTGTCCGAGTTGCTGGCGTCATGCCAGGTCATGATCGTGCTGATCGGCCCGAAGTGGCTGGACGCGCGCGGCAAGGACGGCAAGCGCCGGCTGGACAGCACGGACGACTGGGTCCGGGCCGAGGTCGCGGCCGCGCTGGGCCGGGACATCCCGGTGGTGCCGGTGCTGGTCGACGGCGCGGTGATTCCAACCGCCGACCAGTTGCCGGCCGACATCTCGAAGCTGGCCTACCGCAATGCGTTTGAACTGACGCAGCAGCGCTGGAAGTCTGACGTCGGCGCGCTGGTGGACCGGCTCGGCCTGCCGAGACCTGGCCAGCCCCGCCAGGCGGCCACGGCCCCCGCGGCCACTCCACCCGGGCGTCCGTCGCCACCCGCAGCCGCGCGGGCGCCCCAACCCGCCCCGGTGCCAGCGCCTGCACCCAGGGCGGCACCGGCCGCCGAGGCGCCCGCCAGCCCGGGAAGCCCGTGGGCGGCATGGGGCATGCTGGGCGCGTTGGGGCTGGGGGTGGTGATCCTGTTCCAGCAATGCGCATCCGATGACGCGCCGAGCGCCCCGGCTGCACAGCCGACGGGTCAGTCCCAGACCGTGGCACCGATGTCCGGCGCCACCGTCCGGGTGGGCGCGCTGGTGTGGACGACCAGGCGACAGGGTTCGGTGCATTGGGTCGAGGCGGGGGCGCGCTGTCAGCGCCTGCGCCTGGACGGCCTGACCGGCTGGCGCCTGCCCAGGCGGCAGGAGCTGCGCAGCCTCTACGACGTGCGGACCCCAGCCCCCGGCGGCGAGCGGATCCTGCGCCCCTTCCACGACGGCCTGGGCGGCAACTGGATCTGGAGCGCGGACAAGGACACCGCCACGACCGCCTTTGCGGTGGACTTCAAGACCGGCAAGGACGTGTCGCTGGCCACCAGCTTCGCTGACGGCGCCGGCGTGCTGTGCGTGCGGCCCGCGTCCTGAGCAGCGGGTCAGGCCGCCCGCTGCACCTGCCCGCTCAATCCATGCCGGGCGGCGGCTGGAATCCGAAGCCCAGCGCCTCCAGCCGCTGCGCCAGCTGCACCATGCGCAGATCGCCGTAGGCCGGGCCGATCAGCTGCACGCCCACCGGCAGGCCGTCGGGGGCACAGCCCCCGGGCACCACCACGCCGGGCAGCTGGGCCACGCCGGCCAGGCCGGCCCAGAAGATCTGGCTGAAGTACGGCAGGCGCTGGCCGTCCACCACGATGCTGCGGGCGCCGAACGGCCCTTCGTCCTGCGGGAAGGCGGTGGTCGACATCACCGGTGTGACCACCACGTCGAACTGCTGGAAGAACCGGTGCCAGGCCCAGCGGATCTGGGTGCGGGCCTCATTCAGGCGCTGCCAATCGCGTGCGCGCATGGTCTGGGCGCGCAGCACCTGGGCGGCGGGGCCCTGGTCGGCGGGGTCAAGCGCATCGGCCTGGGCCACCATCTGGGCGTATTCGGCATCGGGCGTGCGGGCGCTCATCGCCGCCTGCAGCAGGCCCTGGAACACCGCATGGCTGTGCGCCGCTTCGAAGCCGGGGCGGGCGGCATCGTCCACTTGCGCGCCCTGCGCGGCCAGCGCCTGGGCCACCGCATCCACCCGCGCCTGCACCGCGGCCGACACCGGGCACAGCGCGTCGGTGCGCCACACCGCCACCCGCAGCGCACGGGTGGGCTCGGTCAGGCCGGGCAGATCGACGCGCAGGCCACGCGCCTCGATCACATCCGGCGGCGACATCAGGCGCAAGGCCGTCTCCAGGTCGTGCGCCGACCGCGCCAGCGGGCCGATCACCGAGATGTCGGTGGGCGTGAGCACGCCACCCAGCGCATGGCCACGCATCGGCAGCAGGTTCCAGGTGGGCTTCAGGCCGAACACGCCGCAGTAGTGTGACGGGTTGCGGATGCTGCCGCCGATGTCGCTGCCGATCTCCAGCCCGGTGAGGCCCGCTGCCAGCGCCGCCGCGCTGCCGCCCGACGACCCGCCCGGCGTGGCGCCGTGCTTCCACGGGTTGTGGGTGGTGCCGTAGAGGGCGTTGTAGCTCTGGAAGTCGGCCAGCCGGATCGGCACGTTGGTCTTGCCGAACACCACCGCGCCGGCCGCCTTCAGCCGCTGGATGGCCAGCGCGTCGGTGTGGGCCAGGTTGTCGCGCAGATCGGGGATGCCCCAGGTGGTGGTGGTGCCGGCCAGGTCGTAGCTTTCCTTCACCGTCATCGGCACGCCGTGCAGCGGGCCCAGCGCATCACCCCGGGCCTGGGCAGCGTCGGCCGCGTCGGCGGCGGCGCGGGCGCCGGCGCGGTCCTGCACCACCACCGCGTTCAGCGCCGGGTTCAGCCGGTCGACCCGGGCCAGGAAGTGTTCCAGCAGGTCACGCGCGCTGGTCTGGCGGTCACGGATGCGCTGCGCCAGCTGGGTGGCGCTTTGAAAGTGCAGGTCGGTCATGTCGTGCGTCTCCAGATTCGATGGCAAGGGGCAGCGCCACAGGCGCCTCGGGGGATCACCTCTTGATCAGCAGCAGGCAGCCCAGCGTGATCAGCGCGGCCGAGCTCAGGCTCCACACCGTCGGCACCTCGCCGAACACCAGAAAGCCCAGCAGCGCCGCCCACACCAGGCCGGTGTATTCCACCGGCGCCGCGCGGCTGGCCTCGATGTGCGAGAAGGCCCAGGTGATGCACAGCAGCCCGCCGGTGGCCAATGCGCCCATCAGCAGCAGGATGGGGATGTCGGTGGCCACCATCGGCTGCCACAGCCACAGCATGGGCACGGCCAGCGCCAGCACCGGCAGCAGGTTCTGCACCAGCAGGATGGTCCACAGCGCGTCGTGCTGGGCCTGGTGGCGCGCCACCACCACCACGCCGGCATAGGTGATGGCCGACACGCCGGCCGCGGCCATGCCCCACAACCGGGCATCGCTGCCCGGCAGATGGGTGGACGACAGCTCGGGCCACAACGCCACGCCCACGCCCAGCGCACCCATGGCCAGCGCCGCCCAGATCCAGCGCGACGGCCGTTCGCGCAGTACCCACATCGCCAGCAGCGCGATGAACAGCGGCGCGGTGTAGCCCACGCCCACCGCCTGCACCAGCGGCAGCTGCTGCAGCGCATCAAACCAGGTCAGCAGCGCCACCAGCAGCAGGCCGCTGCGCAACAGGTGCCAGCGCCACTGCGGCCCGGCCGGCAACGGCGTGCGCTTCCACAGCCACAGCGGCACGGCATACAGGGCGCCCATGGCAAAGCGCAGAAACGTCACCTGCGTGGTGCCGTAGCGCTCGCCCAGCAGCTTGGCGGTGCTGTCCATGCCGATGAAGCAGGCGGCGGCCAGCGCGGCCGCAGCCAGCGCCAGGGCCTGGGTGCGTGGATCGGCCACCGCGCCGGCCAGCGGCACGGCGCTCAAGCCTTGCTGTCGACGATGGCCGCGTTGACCAGGGTGCGCAGTTCCCGGCGGATCGGGTACAGGCTGGACGGGATCAGCTGGGTGAAGAACACCACGCTCAGGTCTTCCACCGGGTCGATCCAGAAGGCGGTGCTGGCCATGCCGCCCCACCAGTATTCACCCAGG
Organism: Burkholderiaceae bacterium; assembly: GCA_017999135.1. Taxonomy (GTDB): domain Bacteria; phylum Pseudomonadota; class Gammaproteobacteria; order Burkholderiales; family Burkholderiaceae_C; genus Pseudaquabacterium. The sequence continues at coordinate 1,662 of JAGOBT010000146.1, read as the reverse complement.
CTGCCGGCCAGGCCGGTCTTGGCCACGTCGGTCGTCATCGCGAAGCCCAGGCCGAAGCCGACACCCGAGTAAATGGATTCGGCGAACATCGACACCGAGACGTCGTTCAGGTCTTTCTGCCCCGGCAGGTGGTTGCTGCGCATCAACTGCAGCGTCTTGGGGCCGAGCAGGCGCACGCCATCCAGCTCACCACCGCGGCGCAGCAGCTCGCAGAAGCGCAGGTAATCGGCCATGGTCGACACCAGGCCGCCGCCGCCCGAGGGCGCCGCCGGTGCGGCCTTGAAGGTGGGCCAGCCCTGGATGGCGGCGGCCAGCTTGCCGTCGGCGCCGATGCTGTAGCACTCGGTGAAGCGGTTCAGCTTGTCTTCGCTGACATGGAAGGCGGTGTCCGTCATGCCCAGCGGCCCGAAGATGCGCTGCTGCAGGAAGTCCTCGAACTTCTGGCCCGAGATCACTTCCACCAGGTAGCCCAGCACGTCGGTGGAGACCGAGTAGTTCCAGGCCGTGCCGGGCGAGAACTCCAGCGGCACCTTGGCCAGCGCGTCGACGAAGCCCTGCAGCCCCTCCTTCTGCGCAAACGGCTCCACCTTGCCGCTGCGGTAGGCCGCATCCACGTTGGTGCGCATCTGGAAGCCGTAGGTCAGGCCCGAGGTGTGGCGCAGCAGGTCGATCATGCGCATCGGCGCGTCGGTCGGCTTCGTCATGAACATGCCGGGCGCACCGCTGACATACACACCCAGGTTGCGCCAGCTCGGGATGAAGCGGTGCACCGGGTCTTCCAGCGCCACCTTGCCCTCTTCCACCAGCATCATGAAGGCCACGCTGGTGATCGGCTTGGTCATCGAGTAGATGCGCGTCAGGCTGTCTTCGGCGATCGGCATGGCGGGCGCGTCGGCCGTGGCCAGCCGGGCCTGGCCCAGCAGGCTGCGGTGCACCACCTGGCCGCCGCGCGCCACCACCAGATGGGCATGGGGAAGCTTGCCGGTGTCGATGTAGCGGCTCTGCAGAAAGCTGTCGATGCGGGCCAGGCGGTTGGGGCACATGCCCTGCTGGGTGGCGGACGCAGTTGCGGATGTCGTCAAGCTTGTCTCCGGGGTGGCAGGGCGCTCGGCCCATTGATCCGATGATTTCAGCACCCCAACCCACCAGGCACTGTCACGATGGCTCCACTCCTGCAAGGCATCCGCGTGCTCGATTTCGGGCGCTACATCGCCGGGCCCTATTGCGCGGCGATGCTCGCCGAGTATGGCGCCGATGTGATCCGCATCGAAAAGCGCGACGGCAGTGAAGACCGCTTCACCGCCCCGCTGGCCGAAGGCGCCGGCTCGCTGTTCCTGCAGATGAACCGCAACAAGCGCAGCATCACGCTCGACCCCGCCAGCCCCGGCGGCCGCGAGGTGGTGGCCAAGCTGGTCAAGGGTGCCGATGTCGTCATCGCCAACCTGCCGGCCGCCACGCTCAAGCAGATGGGCCTGGACTACGACACCCTCAAGCGCTACCGCAGCGACATCATCTTCGTCACCAACACCGCCTACGGCCCGGTGGGGCCGATGAGCAAGAACGTCGGCTTCGACACCATCGGCCAGGCGATGAGCGGCGCGATGTACATGACCGGCGACCCCGGCAAACCCACCCGCGCCGCCGCCAACTGGGTGGACTTCG